>JBCDHF010000071.1:0-13915 GCA_038750375.1 Cyanobacteria bacterium P01_H01_bin.15 | reverse complement strand
CCGCTTGACGAGGATCGTCGCACCGGGCCGTTCCGTCGCCAGCTTCGCCGCCAGTCCGCCGAAGATGGTCTGCCCGAGGAGCCGGTCGAGGGTCGCCGGGCAGGGGCTTCCGCTTCTAGGTGCTCCTCAGAGCCATCGCTCGATGAATTGTCGACCAACTCAGCCAAGGGTTTATGCAGGGAGGAGCAAACCTCTGCCGGTAGATGATCCAAAATACCAGCACCGCTTAAGTCCTGCGCCATCCAATTAAACATGCGCTTAGCGGTGGGATTAACCAACAAGACTTTTAATTTGGCATCCAATAAAATCGCACCGTCGGCAATTGTCTCTACCAACGTTTCCAACTTGGTCTTTTCTGCAGTCAGCTCTTCAATATTCTGCTCTTCATAATTTGACAGCCGTTCAGCCATGTCATTAAAGCTATCGATTAGCTCTCTCAACTCTCGCCCCACCGTTAAGTCAATTCGCTGCTTAAAGTTCCCTGCCGCGATATTCTTAACTCCCACTAGCAACTCTCGTATCGGACGAGTAATCACCAAGGCATTAAAAACTGCCCCTAAAATCACCATGGCCCAGATGGCGATAAAAACAGCGATCGTGACATCGCGGGTCAAATTGGACGAGGCAATCACGGTGGGATTAGGATTAATCCCCACTGCCAATACCCCTAAATAGCGGCCATCTTGCTTAAGGGGCACAAAAACATCGGTGACTTCACCATCCGGTGACATGTGCTGTCGCACTAACGGAATTTCCGTTTCTGGAGAATAACTATCCGGCAGTTGCATCCGCCGCTGAATCGTCAAAGAGTTTTGAACTTCGGCTTCAGAGTAGGGAATTCCGAAAAAGATGTCCCCTTCCTGATCAGCGTAAAGCAAATAACGAACATTAGATGTTCGCCGGAAAAAACGACCCGAAAATCGCGAAACTTCCGACAAGTTATCTTCTGCAATCAAAGGTGCGACATTGGCTGCCAGCAACAATCCTAGGTCGCGGCCAAACCTTGTATCGTTAACACGAGCATCTTGCTGAATCGTATTGACGGCCCAAAAAGTCAACCCGCTCATTGTCAGAGATACGAACAAAGTTGCCAGCGCCATGAGTCGAGTCTGAAGCGTAAACTCCGACCACCAGTGGGTGATACTTTGTCGGATCATCGTGAAAAGTGCGAGCAAGATGAAATCCCTCAGCTCTATAGCAAAAGTGAATTTTAGTAAAGAGTCTAAATTAAACTAATTATAAGAGTTTCTGTTAATTTGCAGACTAAGGTTCATCCTAAGTTGTGCGCCTCTGACCTAATCTTGCAGAAACCTGCTAACCGCCAATTTTAGGTAAGTGGTTGCTTTTTAAACTGCTTGATCGCACGCTGACCAATATCGCGCCGAAAATACATCCCTTCAAAGTGAATCTGAGGAAGCGCTTCGTACACTGTTTCGAGCGCGGTTGGGAGATCAGCACCAACCGCAGTCACGTTAAGTACCCGTCCTCCGCTGGTCACAAGTTCAGGAGTTGTCTGGGTCCCCGCATGGAAAACGGTGAGTTCGGAATTATCGAGCACATCTAACCCTGTAATTTTTAGTCCTTTGGGATAAGAGCCCGGGTAACCGGGCGAAGTCGCTACGACGCAGGCCGCACTCCCAGAATGCCAAGCGATGGGCGGCTGCGTCTCTAAACGTTGCTCAACGCAAGCTAACAGCAAGTCAATCAGGGGCGTTGCCAAAAGTGGAAGTACAACCTGAGTTTCTGGATCACCAAAACGACAGTTAAACTCCAATACTTTGAGATCGCCATGAGGATCGATCATGAGCCCTGCGTAGAGTACTCCGCGGTAGTCGATGCCGCGAGCACGTAGCGCTTTTACAATGGGCTCCAGAACATCGGTATCCACCTTCCGACGAAGTTCGGGGGTAACCACGGGCGCAGGAGCATAGGCACCCATCCCACCTGTATTTGGTCCCGTATCACTCTCGCCGATCCGCTTATGATCTTGCGCTGGCAGCAAGGAGCGCACTACGGTGCCATCCGTCAGCGCCAAGACAGAGGCTTCTTCCCCCACTAAAAATTCTTCAATAACGAGCGTTTCAAACCCTTGTTGAAATAAATCTGCGATCGCAGAGAGGGCATCGGAAACGCTTTGCGCCACAATCACGCCTTTGCCCGCCGCCAGTCCATCTGCTTTCACGACGATCGGAGCTCCTTGCTGCTGAACGTAAGCTTCGGCAGCTACCGCATCGGTAAATGCTGCTGACTGGGCCGTGGGGACTCCGGCAGCGGCCATCAATTCTTTTGCCCAGGCTTTGCTTGCTTCTAGTTGAGCGCCCGCTTGATCAGGACCAAAGACAGCCATCCCTGCCGCTTGAAAAAAATCGGTAATCCCTTGAGCGAGCGGGACTTCTGGTCCCACCACCACCAAGTCAATCTGCTCTGCCTGGGCAACAGATAAAAGTGCCGAAAAATCCGAGACGCCAATATCGACATTAACTGTTCGAGGGACCGTCGATGTCCCCCCATTCCCCGGCGCACAGATAATTTGTTCAACTTGGCTAGATTGGGCGAGCTTCCAAGCCAACGCATGTTCGCGACCACCGCTTCCGACAACTAAAACCTTCAAGTTTCCAACTCTCGCTAGGGGTAAACAAAGACATCGCTCAACTGGCGGACCCCATTATGGCTCACAGTTGTCAGCATGGTAGGTGATTTCAAAAAAACTTAGAGGTTTTTAAGTCCGAACAGTCCTGCTAATTCTCTTGCTTCAGCACGGCAATAATCTGCTGATTGGCCTTCGGAAACGGATAGTCGCCAATTTCAGCCAAGGTTACCCACCGAATTTCATCGCAGGCGAGAGGCTGAGGCTCTCCGCTCAGATAACGACATCGATACACTATCAACGTCACTTTAAAATGAGTGTAGGCATGCTCAACGGTCACCAGGTGATCTTGCACTGTGATCGCAATGGCGAGTTCTTCCTCAATTTCGCGCACGATACAGTCTTTGGCCGTCTCTTCAGCCTCAATTTTACCTCCGGGAAACTCCCATAGACCGCCTAGTAATCCTTCCGGTTTACGTTTATCAATCAGAATTTTGTCCTGATCGTTAAAAATAACGGCCACTCCGATCTGCTTATGAGGTAGTGGGGCAGAAGGGGTTGTTACTGGCAGTTCGTTTTGCATATTGGATTGATAGGCTTGACAATGCTTTTGCCATGGACATAAGAGACAGGCCGGATTATAACGCGTGCATACTGTCGCACCGAGGTCCATCAACGCTTGATTAAAATCTCGAGGGCGATCGCATTTAACTAATAATTCTGAGAGTGCCCACAGTTGTTTTAGGGCTTTAGCGGGTGGGACGGGCAGCTTGATCAATCTGGCAAGAACACGTTTGACATTGCCATCGAGGATAGGAACCGGCAAATTGAAGGCTGAGCTCAAAATGCCGCCGGCCGTTGTACGCCCTATACCTGACAAGCTAGTTGTGTCGTCCAAGGTTCGAGGGAAATCACCAGAGAAGTCCTGAACTACCGTTTGTGCCGCCTTATGGAAATTACGAGCCCGAGCATAATAGCCGAGCCCTTCCCAAGCTTTAAGAACAGATTGTAAATCAGCGGTGGCCAAGCTCTCCACCGTCGGAAAAAGCTGTAGCCACCGCTCATAATAAGGCAGAACTGTTTTGACTTGGGTTTGCTGGAGCATAATCTCCGAAACCCAAACTTTGTAAACATCCTGGACATTCCGCCAAGGTAGCGCTCGACCGTGAGTTTCATACCAAACCAGCAGTGAACGCTGTAACGCCCTGACCTTCACCGATAACTTAAGTCAAATCATCTACTGCTTCACTGGCTTCGCTTGACTCCACCAGTCCCGCCAAAGAACGCTCAAAGGAGAGTCTTTGTTCTGCATTGCGCAGAAAGTAGCCGCCCATCATCGCAGACGCTAACAAGCGCCCCAAATTTTCCCGAGTTGTGGTGACCTCCATCGGAAATTGTTCCATCGGGAGATGCCCTAGCATGCCGCTAATATTCTGTTCAATGATCCGGAAGACTTCTGGTGACTCCGGTTTTGAGAGCTGCGCAATTGTCTCAGGGGCGAGGGATTGAACATAGTCCTGCAAAGGATTTTGCTCGCCAGGCGCTGAGCCGAACAGATTAGTCATTTGGTTACCCACCAATATTCCCTCCTTAAGCAATTTGCTCTAAGCTCATCACTCATGATGTTTTCGATGAACTACTCATAACTTAACAAGGCAGTTTGCACTCGCAATTGGTTACAACCGAACTCATAGGAGGGCTGTTTGCCGACCCTGTCAGATGCTCCGGATACTAGAAAACCGCCAACTACTGTTGACGGCTTATGGATGGTCCACGCTCTCGCTTATACACGCTACAGCCTATGAGCAACTTAGACTTAGCTAGCTAAATATTCGCGCATGTCGGATCGAGATTTGCGCAGTTTTGCGATAGCCTCGCGCTCAATTTGCCGCACCCGTTCGCGAGACAAGCTGAGCTGAGAGCCGATTTTAGCCAGGGTCAACGGCTTACCGTCTGTTAGTCCGTAACGCAACGTCAAGACATCGCGCTGCTGTGGTGTTAGATCCAACATGATCTTCTCTAAATCACTTTGCAGCGAAGAATATTGAACAAATTGCTCGGGAGATTGTCCATCATCTTCAAGTAATTCACCTAATTCAGTGTCGTTATTCTCACCCACCCGTAAATCGAGCGAAAGCGGCTTACGAGCCTTTTCTAGATAGTCGCGAACCTGTTTGGTCGTAAGATCCAGCTCTTCCGCCAACTCGGCAACTGTCGCAGCGCGACCTTTCTGTTGAGAAAGATGACGCTGCGCTTTTTTAATCTTATTTAGCTTCTCTGTAATGTGAATCGGCAACCGAATAGTGCGGCTCTTTTCTGCGATCGCACGGGTAATTGCCTGACGAATCCACCAATATGCATAAGTCGAGAAACGATAGCCTTTCGTCGGATCAAACTTCTCAACACCCCGCTGCATACCGATAGTGCCTTCTTGAATAAGATCCAACAGATCTAAATTACGCTTTAAATATTTCTTGGCAACAGAAACGACCAATCGCAAATTGGCTTCAACCATTTTGCGCTTCGCCAGTTCTCCCGACTTCATCGCCAGCTCCAGTTCAGTCTCCCCCAAACCTGCTGCTTCCGCCCAAGCTGCAGAAGTAGGGACCTCCTCCGAGTCCGACTGTAAAGAATCCTTGATCTTTTGCAACTCAATGCTGCGTTGGACCCGTTTAGCCAACAGAATTTCTTCTTCATGGGTCAGAAGAGGGACTCGACCTATCTCTTTTAAATAGGTCCGAACCGTATCAGTAGAAGTCTTTTTTTTCATGTCCTTTATTAAAGCGAGATGGATCAAGGGGAGCCTCAAGACTCTCTCATCAAGAGCGGAGGGAGACAGAGCATCAAATTACTACTATTCGCATTTATGTGGTTTCTGTAGAGCGCCTTAAAAGTCCCTGCCAGTTAGCCATTAATATTGGCATTTTGGGCACCATTATTACCCAATCAAATTAGCAGATATTAACGCTTCTTAAATTAAGAATACAGAGATCCTTAAGAATTGTAAAGTTCTTCTCAGGAATGTTAACAATTCACATTTGCTGATCAGATATTGATGAACGCCTTGAAAATCTTGAAAGCCTTTCTCCGCAGTCTAATCACTAATATAGAAAGCGACATCAGCACGTGTGGCAATAATCAGTTAATCGCTCAGACTAGACGAGCAAGAAAAATTTACGTAGCCCTTTACCTTATCAGGAAAATCCTGGAAATCCAAAAGCCGTTGCTGATTGTAATGATTGGGCTCTAGAAGATAGACGTGCCTTGAAATAGATAAACGGATCATTTATTTAGATCTTAAAAGCAGAAAATATCAGCTGTTTTTTGCGGCGCAGCTATTATATTTCCTGTTGAATACGGCCAGAGAAGAAGAAGCACTTAAGATACTTACTAAAAGCGCAAGTCAATTAACTGGTAAATCAGCTTATCTTGTTGAAGTTGCGCCGCCTTTTCTCCATGACGATGCTCTCCTTCCCTGACCTAACCGAATTTTTGAATGATCAACTGAGCGCGACAGATGCGCGGCTACTCAGTAATGTCGAGACCGCCATTCTCGACGCCGTCTGGCGAGAAAAGACCTACAGCCAAGTCGCGGAAGAGTATAACTATAGTCAGCATTATCTAGCGAATGTGGCAGCGCCATTACTCTGGAGTCGCCTTAAAGAATTAACCGCTCTACCCATCACAAAGCGTAACTGCCGGCGCTTGTTGGACGAATTCTACAGTCAACAGACTTCTGACCAATCTGGCGATCTGAATCTCCCAGCATTGCCGGAACTGAAGTCTGCATCTAATGTTGAGCCCACCGTGTTGCTCGCAGACGTTCCTACTTATCCCACAGGGGCCCTAAGCCAGGATTCTTCTTACTATATCACTCGCAGTTTTCTGGAAGAACAGGTCTGCAGTGAAATTTCGAAACCGGGGTCTTTAGTTCGCATCAAAGGACCTCGAGACGTCGGTAAAAGTTCTCTTGTGTTGAGAGTGCTTGACTTCGCTCAATCACAAAATTTTCGAACTGTCACTCTTAACTTGGAACAAGTGGATCAAGAGATTCTGTGCGATCGCACCAAGTTTTTGCGTTGGCTATGCGCTGCTGTTTCGATCGCACTCAATATCGAACCCAAACTAGATGATTATTGGGATGAAGATGTAGGCAGCAAGGTTAGTTGTACCTTGTACTTTCGGGGCTATCTGCTCCCGAAATTAGACCAACCCTTGGTACTAGCGCTCGATGAAGTCAACGAGTTATTTGAACATGAAGCCGTCGCCAAAGAAGTGCTGCCTCTGCTCCGATCTTGGTATGAAGAAGCTCGTCGAGTTGAAATTTGGCAAAAATTCCGACTGATTGCTATTCATTCAACCGAAATCTACGTCACCTTAGACCTTAATCAATCGCCATTTAACGTGGGTCTACCGGTTATTTTGCAGCCATTCTCCCTAGTGGAAATGCGGGAACTGGCTCAACGCTACCATTTGACCTGGAGCAACACCGATCCAATCGCCGAACAACTCCAGGGACTATTAGATGGACATCCTGGTCTTGTGCATCTTACTATCTACCATCTAAGTTGCCGACTGGTAGAATTCGACGAATTGTTTGATGAAGATCATTTAGAAACGGGAATTTTTGGTCATCATCTTCGGCGTCACCGGGCTGTTCTGCGCCAGCAACCCGAACTGGAAGCCGCGTTAACAAAGGTAATGAGTCTAGATGAGCCCACCCGGCTAAGCTCTATGGAAATCTATCAGCTCACGAGCATGGGACTCGTTAAACCCGCTTCCCGAGGGAAAGTAGTACCCACTTGCGAACTGTATCGCAGATATTTTGGGAAGTCTCGCCGCCCACGAGGAGTTGTGTTGACTGAGCAAGGCTGGCAGAAGTTGAAGGCAGCCAAGCTGGAACGGGAATGGGACGTGTATAAAAATGACCGCTCATTCACCCATGAAGAACTCGCAGAAATCACGGGTTTAGCCGTAGATACCATCATGCGAGTGTTGGGACGAGAGACCAAAGTTGACAAATCAACACTACGACAATTTTTTGAGGCGTTTGAACTGGTTTTTGAACCGCAAGATTATCACTATCCTGGCAGCAATTAAGGGGCTTCAAGAATAACCTGGCCGCCTTCTATTAAATTGTGCAAGTTATTAAGGGCATTAAATTCTTGGTCCTCCAAATCCGTCCACATAATCATTTCCAACAGCAGCATCATCTCCTTAGTCAGGACACCCGTAAGAGCTGCGTTCTGTGTAATGGTAGAAATATTCATGAGGCAAAAAATATCTGAGAATAACAAGTGTTCAGATACGAAAGACGATTGATTTGACCTCGGCGTTCTCTTCAGGGTTGCCGGTTCGTAAAAATCTTCATTCTTTCGCCCAAACATTTCTTATGAATTCCTCGATTTTCTATTGCCTGTAACTTTACGTAACAAAGCAATTGCTGAATTTTACGAATGCATCTTTTTGGCTTGTGTATCGGCGTTAGGGAGGAAGTTGACGCCGGAGCTGTGTCCAAATGAATCGGCTGCATGAACTTGTTTCAGTGACTTTGTTTAAGGCGCAGCCAGATAGAATTTGGCGAGGAAAAGATTGCATGAGTGAGGCAAAAGAGAGCTCAGGGCGCCGCCACTTTTGGCAAGGGGGACAAGGCAAAATGCCTTGAGAATGGACAACTCAGGCTTGGAGGATGTTCCAAGCATTCTAGCGAAAGCTTCAAGGGCTATTTCCCGAACGGCTGACCCCAATATTGCCAACATTCCTGATTAAAGGGCGATCGCCAACGATAAATTAATTCCCGCTCCCAGTGGCGTAGAACCTTTTTATCAGCTGGTAACCGATCATAGAAAGCCGCATTGACGCAGACATCTAACCCGTAACTCCGATGAAGCTCTATGTAGTTAAAAATATAGGATTTAGCATCGTGAACTCCTTTCCAGCGTTTGCTCGGGGTCAGTTTTGTCTCTCCGATATAGAGTACAAGCGAGGCGGCGGTATCGATAATGAAGTAAAGACATCCTTGAGCAAGATCCATATCTTTGGGCGGTTCGACAAGACGCCAGAAAAGGGAGGCGTGAACAGGGAGTGAGAACGGGTTAAGTGCATCGGGATTGCCCCAGGGGTCTGGCTCAGCCAGCAATGAGGTTTGTTGGACCGGCAAGGTTTGGCAGATTTGGCGCTGAAATCCGACAACCCGTCTTTTCCAGGTTTGAAGAGCTTCTGGGGATAACGTGAGAGATGGGGGCTGGGATTGCCAACTGCGCTGGGGCGTCTGGAAAAGCTGGAGCTGTTTAGGACTCATGGAATATTGAAGATGAAACCTATGCGAAAGCTTCGGGCATCCGGAACGAAGGAGAGAGATTTTTGTGATCGCAGTTTGCTCGAGTTCCAACTGCAACGCTGTCTATGGATTTATTGGCAGATTATAGTCCAGATATAGCGTTAGTACCCAACAAGTTCGAACCCGAGAACACCACTCAATTCAATTAAATAGCCAAAGCCAAATAGGAAGGGTTAAAAGCAACAAGATCACACCGGTGGTGAGAGCTGTAACGCTCAATTCTTGGTCTAACCCGTAAGCTTCTGAAATAACGAGGGTTGCAAAGGCCGGCGGCATACCTTTCTGCAAAACCATAACTAATAGGGGACTGGATGCCATCCCCAGGAACTTGAGCAAGAATCCGAGAATTAGCGGAAGAATCAACATCTTAATGCTCAGACCGGTCGCCGCCAGGGGGAGATGTCCCCAAGAGCGAATTTGACTGATCCGCATCCCAATCAGCACCAGGCTCGCAACTAAAGTTGCCCAAGCAAAATTAAGTAAGTTGTCTTCGAGCAAAGTTGGGAGCGGTATTTGTCGAAACCATAACCCCATGCCCATGGCCCAAAGGGCGGGGGTCGATAAAATATTCTTGATACAGGACCTAACTGTCGAGCTGTGACTGCTGTAATGACTGGCAAGCAAGACTCCGAATCCGTAAGAGCCCAATATTGAACCCAAGTCGTAAAATACAGCCCAGCCAAAGAAACTCTCTGGCGCCAAGGTTAGTACGATGGGATAGCCGAGATAGCCGGTATTTCCGACCATAGATGCGAGCAGAAAACTGCCTTGAATACGAGGGGATTTATTTTCTCCTGGCCATTGCTGCCAGAAAAGCCAGGCAATGCCGCAAGCAGTAGCAGTCATGCTCAAAGAAAGTAAAGTGGCTACCCAGACGCCACCGGAAAGGTCAGCTTTTCGAAAGAACGCAACAATACTGATGGGAACACCTACCCAAAAAAGGAATAGTCCCAGATAAAAGGGTATTTTCTGTGGCAAGGCTCGCCCGAGGAACCAACCCAGGGTAATACCACTGCCCAGTTTGGTGTATAGCCCAAGGAGTTCAGGTGCGATCGCAGACAATGCAAACCTCCTGACAGAGTAGGAAATAGCCGACTGGCGTTAAATATTGTGTTGAACCGAGATCCCTGAAGATTGGTTGAGTGCTGAAAGTCAACCGTTATAGAATGTCTCGTCCGAAGAAAGGCTGTAGAGCCGCTGGTATTTTAACTGTTCCATCAGGCTGCTGATAATTTTCGAGGATTGCCGACATGGTTCGGCCAACAGCGAGGCCTGAGCCGTTGAGAGTATGGGCAAATTGAGTGCCTTTTTGACCCACTTGCTTAAAACGAATGCCAGCACGACGCGCTTGAAAGTCGCCGCAGTTAGAACAGCTGGAAATTTCACGGTAGGTTCCGGCAGAGGGTAACCAAACTTCCAGGTCATAACACTTTTGGGCGCTGAACCCCAGATCGCCCGTACACAATTCCAGGATGCGATAGGGCAGTTGGAGGGCTTGCAGGATCGCCTCCGCATCTTTGAGCAGTTGTTCGTGTTCGGCGGGGGACGTTTCTGGGTGAACAACCTTAACGAGTTCAACTTTATTAAATTGATGCAGTCGTATCAGACCACGAGTATCTTTGCCATAGCTGCCTGCTTCCCGACGGAAACAAGGGGTAAAAGCGCAGTGTTTAATGGGAAACTGGTCAGTACTGAGCACTTCGTCTCGATAAAGATTGGTGACGGGCACTTCAGCGGTGGGAATTAACCATAAGTCATCGTCCTTACAGCGAAAGCTTTCTTCCCCAAATTTGGGCAGCTGACCGGTTCCGGTGAGGGTGGCAGTATTGACTAGCAAAGGCGGCATCACCTCGACATAACCCGCAGCGATTTGTTGTTGCAGCATGAAGTTAATCAGCGCGCGCTCTAGAGCAGCACCGGCACCGATTAAAGACGTAAAGCGACTCTGCGCGACTTTGACAGCGCGCTCAAAGTTGAGAATGCCCAGTTTTTCGCCAATTTCCCAGTGGGGCAAGATGTTGGGGTTTTCGGGGATGTACTCGTCACCCCAACGCTTCACCTCGACATTTTCCGTCTCATTGAGTCCGTCAGGCGTTGAAGCGTCTGGCAGATTGGGAAATTGGAGCAATGCGGTTTGAATTTCGCTGTTGAGCGCTTTCTCTTGGGGTTCAAGTTCGGCGATTTGAGTTTTAAGACTGTTTCCTTCACTGCGTAGCGCTAGGATTTCTTCTCCTTTAGGGTTGGCACCGCCTTTGATTTTTTGACCGATGAGTTTGCCGATTTCATTGCTCCGAGCCTGCAGATCGTTACGTTGGGTCGCTAGCTCCCGGACTTTGTGATCGCAAGCTTGCACGATGGAGAGATCGTATTCTTCAGATTTACGACGATCGAGCTGAGTTTGAACAAATTCAGGGTTTTCGCGAATTAATTTGAGGTCTAACACGGGCGGCGACAACGTTAGGGCAATAGCTAGGATAGCCCGATTTGTGGTGTGGGCAATCTTCCAAAAATTCAGCTGAACAGTTCTTTGGCGGCCATTCTATTCATTTGAATAAACTCAAATACTGCTTAAATTCTGATGCCGAATTCTGTCAAGTTGAACGCCTCTGGGAAAATAACCCACACAGTTCAATGATTTTTGTCTGCAACGTTTCTGTGGGATAGCTGCCTTGTTTAAGATTTAGTTCTAAATTCATCAGTAATGGTAGCGCCGCTAGAAATTGGCTACTTTGGGTTTTGGTAATTTCTTTTTTCAGGAAATAGATTCGTTTGGGATTACCGAGACCGGCCAAGCTTGCGATCGCTTGATCCGTTTCGCGCGCTTCGGTCATAACTTTAACCAAGGTCCAAGTACGAAATTGACCGACGAGAGTCGCGACAATTTTCAGAGCCGGTTCATTGCGGTTAAGCAGTTGCTGCAAAATCAACAGGCTGTAGTTTACGTCGCCTCGACAAATGAATTTGGCGAGTTGCAGGCTGGTTTGGCTGGTCGCATTCACCAATCGCTCGACGTCTCTCACATCCAGCGGTCCGGACTGACTGTCTGCGAAAAGCGCCAGTTTTTCTAATTCGTTCCAGAGCTGGCGGGATTGATTCCCGACCGATTCAGCTAAGAGTTCCAATGCCGCAGGCGTTAATTTAACGCCGACATCTCGGGCGGCTTGTTGAGTTTGTTTGAGCAATAAATCCGGCTTCCACGGTGGAATCAGACCAAATTCTTTAATTTCGGCATATTTTTGCAATAGCTTGGTTGATTTGAGGCGTTTATCGATCTTTTTGAAGGTCGTAAGTAGCAGCGTGACGTTAGCAGGAATGGCGGGCAAAGTGCGTTCTAACTCTGCTAAGACCCGCTCTGCACAATGATTGGCGATCTGAGTATCGGTTAACCACACAAGTCGGCCACCCATGCCGAAAGGAGGCGTCACCGCTTGATTTAAAGCCGAGATCGCACTGTCCCCATTGGAATCCGTAAATTTATCAAAGTTAAACTGTTCCCATTGTGGGTCAATCACCTGCTGGCGAATTTGAGCGACCGCTCTTTCAATGGCAAAATCATCTTCACCCCAGTACAGATAAACCGGCATCGGAGCGTATTTTGTGGACGAGCTTTATCAGGACCATCTTAATCGGGTAACCCGGCTGACGCTGCCAGAAAGCTATCGCAATGTTTTCCCGAGTTTGCAGGCTTCTGCTAAATTTCGAAATGGCAATCCAGCCCCATTTCCCGGCTACTCGGTCATCACGCCGCCAGGTGATCCAGTTAACGCAAAATTTATGAGTGCGCTGACTGCGTTCCAAGCTGAGCTAACGCAGGCTTTTCCTGAAAGTTGGGTGATGCTGCCATCATCTAGTTTTCATATCACGGTGGCTGATCTTATTTGGGCGGAGGACTACGAAGCGACCGTCAGCGATAATCCGGCATTTGAGACCCAATTGCAAGCTGCGATCGCAAATGTATTTGATGAACAGGCTAACCGCAGCTCGAATGCCCCCGTCATTTGGCAATCTCTGGGGATTTTGCTGCGGCCTCGGGCGATTGCGGTGAATTTGGTGCCCGAAAATTCGGAAAACTATGAACGAGTGATGACGCTACGGCGAGCCATCTATCAGAATGCTCATGTTGTGGACTTAGGCATTGAGCAACAGTATCCCTATACGGCGCATCTGACCCTTGGCTACTTGCAGCAGCCACCCGTCCCCGATAAACGTGAATCGTTAGTAAAGTTGCTATCTCGACTTTGCGATCGCTGTTTGGGTGATTTACCGACCTTCCAAATGAACGAAGTTCAGCTGCAAAAATTTGACAACATGACCCACTTCTACCGCGCAGAGACTTGGCCTTATTTAAAGTTTTAGATCGCGTGGTTTTGACAATCACCTTATCGCTTTAGTTTTTTACCCATGGCGTTAGATCATCCGATTGTGGCAGAAAGCTTTGTCATCATCGATCGCGAAATTGGGGACCATGGTTTTTCTCCAGCAGAATATGCGATCGCAAGACGAGTTATCCATGCCACCGCGGACTTTGAATTTGCGCAATTGCTACGGTTTAGCCCGGATGCCATTGACGCCGGACAGCGAGCTCTGCGAGCGAAATTCCCCGTGGTCGTAGATGTCCGTGCTATTGAAATGGGCGTGCAGCGCTTACTATCGCTAACGTTTCAAAACGAATTGCTCGTTGCGATCGCCCAACGAGCAAAACCGGGCGCCGGTCAAACTCGAACTGAAGCCGGTTTATTGCAATGCGCGCAGGAAGCGCCTCAAGGGATCTATGTCATTGGCAATGCGCCGACTGCTCTCCAAGCTCTCTGTGGATTAATTGAAGCGGGTCAAGTCAACCCAGCCCTCGTCATCGGCGTTCCCGTCGGATTTGTGGCAGTGTCCGAGGCAAAAGCCCAACTGGCAGCGTTGTCGGTCCCGCAAATTAATGTACAAGGACGAAAAGGAGGGTCACCGGTCGCGTCAGCGATATTAAATGCACTCTTGGT
>JBCDHF010000070.1:0-13929 GCA_038750375.1 Cyanobacteria bacterium P01_H01_bin.15 | reverse complement strand
CTATCGATTAGTTAGCAGGCTGATAGACCAAGGCTTTGAAAACGGAGATATTTATACGTCTAAACATCTTGTCACTGTAGTGTTTAGTCTGCTGGGTTATTGGGCAGTTGCTCTGTTTACTAAAGAGCTTGTGGGTTGGTCTTTTGCACCTGCGGCCATTTTGATTCTGGCCTTGACCCCTCGTTTCTGGGGACATTCTTTTTTTAACCCCAAAGATATTCCATTTGCAACCTTATTTATTCTGACAAGCTACGTTGGGTCCTGCTTTACGACCGAGCTGCTGTCGACCCCAGCTGGGTTGCGCAGCTTTTTTAAACTCAGTTCTCCCTTACTACGTAAGTCGCTGTTTTTCGGCATGATGGTGGGACTATTAACCGGCATTCGCCTGGGTGGTTTTGTGGTGTTAGGGTTCGCGCCGTTGACCATGATTTTGTTGGTCATTGCCCAGCACATTAAACAACCTCAATACAGCCCATCAGCGTTGAGCGATTCAGATGAGTCTTCCCTGAACCGTTCTGTAACCACCTTTAAAAGTAGTTGGTTCCAGCAATTTCCTCTATTTATCATTTGTTACGGGACGGTAGTTATCGTGTGGGCCGTGGTCACGATTCTTCTGAGTCCACCCTCATGGGCCTACCCTATTCATTGGTTTGTTTCGGGGATTACGTATCTATCCAGTCACCAATGGGAAGGGGTCACCTTGACTTGGGGCCAGCATCTACCTGCTCAACCGCCCTGGTATTACCTTTTAGTTTGGTATGGCAGCACACTGCCCATCATCACAATCTTGCTGGCCTTAACGGGAATAGTTAGCGCCCTAAAACAGCTTGTTTCCCTGAGCTTAAGCAAGCAGAGTTTTTTGCTGTTTCTGCTTTTGCAGTTGTTTGGGTTACCCTTGATTGCCATCCTGAGAGGATCCACTATTTATAGTGGTGGACGCCAGTTTTTGTTTGTCCTACCGGCTATCGCTGTCTTTGCCGTTTTGGGCTTGGCGGCCATCTGGTCTTTACTACCGAATAAGTTTGGGAAAAGAGCTTTTTTGAGTGGTGTCGTCATAGTCTATCTTGCTGTGGCGATGGACATGATGCATTTGCATCCTTACGAATATGTCTTCTTCAATCGCTTAGCTCGCGGAGGCGAAATTGAGAATAAGTTTGAAACTGATTATTGGGGTGTCAGCGTTCGGGAAGCGATTGAGTGGGTGAATCAGCAGCCAGGAGATGAAAAGAAAGTTTATTTTAAGTCTGCTGGGGGTAGTATCAAGCCTTTTGCCGAAGGGAATATGACTCTTAACCCCATTGGCGATATCGAGACGCTTAACCTTGATAACGCCCCGGACACTTTTTACTATGTGGCGTCACCCCGAAATAAGTTTGGAGAATTGCCCCATCCCCATGATTACTTTCCGAGTTGCGATCGCGTATATGCGGTGACTCGGTCTTTCAATAATCGTGAGTTTCCATTAGCCATTGTGAAAAAGTGTGTTGGTGAGGTGGAAGCGAGTTAGTCTCGGTGTCACCGAATCTGCGCGATCGCAAAGTTCCGCTGGCTAACATACAAAGAATCGGGTTCTACGGACGATCGCAATGGCGACTGTTGGCAAATTTTTGACTCAGCGCATCAAGCTTATTTTCTGGGGCTTGCTGGGTGGCTTTTTCTTGCTGGAATTTTTGACGCGCTTGGGCACCTGGATCTTGTGGTTTCGGGAGGTGGGCTATCTAGATGCCTATTTGACTCGACTGACCATGCAAGTTGGGCTCGCTATTTTTGCGATCGCGTTGTCGGCTCTATTTTTACTGGGGAATATTACCCTGGCTCGACGGTTGGCGTGGGTACATGAGCCGGAGTCTGGACAGCTAACGTCTGTGTTTAACCTGGCCCGTAACCGTTTGCCACCCCTGCTCCAATCACCTGTGATTCCCTTGGTGCCGCTGCTTCTGCTGGTAGGCAGTTTGGGTTTGATCGCCTTGGTGATGGTCGGCTATTTCGTACAGGAAGGTTTGGCGCTTTGGAGAGTTGACTACACTCTGCCTAATTTAACGCCCCAGGTGCCCGCACCTTTCCAGATGGAGGCATTTTTACAGACGGTGTTTGTCGAAGTGCCGTCCGAAATTTGGCAAATTGGTGCGGTGGCGGCGCTCGTATTTGTTTTGCTGCTGCAGCAAGGGTTTTGGTTGCGCGCGATCGCCTGGTGTATGAGCTTGGCTTTCGGATTAGTGCTGTCTGGCAACTGGACTCGGTTTCTGATGTATGTGCACTCGTCGCCCTTTGGTCGGGAAGATCCCCAGTTCGGCATTGATATTGGCTTTTTTATATTTCGGCTCCCGGCGATTGAACTGCTGGACTTTTGGTTGAAGGGGCTTTTTTTATATGGTTTGATTGGGGTCACTCTCGTTTATCTGCTGTCGGCGCGAAGTTTGTCTGAGGGGAAATTCCCCGGTTTTTCTCGTTCTCAGCTTCGGCATCTTTACGCTTTGGGCGGGGGATTTTTGCTGGCACAAGGGTTAAGTCATTGGTTGGCCCGTTATGAGCTGTTGTTTTCCAGTCGCGGAGTAGTTTATGGGGCAAGTTATACAGACACCCAGGTTCAATTGCCGTTTGAAACGTTTGCGGCGATCGCGTCGGTGGCACTGGGGGGGTGGTTGCTCATCAAAGCACTCACGGGCTATGGCAAACGGAATGGCGCCGTTGTTTCCCAGCGTCCGATTCGCTCACTGCCATTTTCGGTTTGGCCATTTATCAGTTATTTGACAATTTTTGGACTCGGGTATCTAGCCATCCTCGGAGTCCAGAGTTTAGTCGTACAACCGAATGAACTTTACTTGGAGAAACGCTATATCGAACGTAGTATTGCCGCCACTCGGCAGGCAATGAAATTGGAAGATATTGAAGTTGAAACGTTTGTTCCTCAGGCTGAATTAACAGCAGATAATATTACTCCAGAGAATCAAACCATCGCCAACATTCGGGTGTGGGATACTCGACCGATTCTAGAAACCAATCGACAACTACAGCAGATTCGGCTCTACTATGAATTTCCTGATGCTGATATTGATCGCTATACGCTGAAGGTTCAAGATCCAGACGGCGAGGTTTCGACTCGTCGTCAGCAAGTAATTATATCTGCTCGTGAGTTGGACTACAATGCTGTGCCAGAGCAGGGAAAAACCTGGATTAATAAGCATTTATTTTATACTCACGGCTATGGGTTTACCCTATCGCCAGTGAATGAAGCGGACGCCTCCGGATTACCCTTTTACTACATAAAAGACATTGGCAGTAGTACTAATGCCGGCGCTCTGAATGTTTCCGGCCCAGGTATTCGAGACAGTATTCCCATTGAAAATCCGCGGATTTATTTCGGTGAGTTGACCAATAATTACATAATCACCAATACTCTTTCGCCCGAATTTGATTTTCCCAGTGGGGATGATAACGCTTATTTTTTCTATGACGGTAGTGCGGGAATCGGCATTGGGCCGTTGTGGCGAAGACTCATGTTTGGCTGGTATTTACGGGATTGGCAAATGCTATTTACTCGTAATATCACCTCCGACAGCCGTTTGCTTTTGCATCGCAACATTAACGAGCGAGTCCGTGCGATCGCACCTTTTTTACGATTTGATCGAGACCCTTATTTAGTGGCCGCCCGAGGCGAGGGATTTTTATCCGGAGCCGATCGACCGAGTAGTTTGTATTGGGTAATTGATGCTTACACCTCCAGTAATCGCTATCCCTACTCCGATCCGGGCGAAAACCGCTTCAACTATATTCGGAATTCGGTCAAGATTTTTATTGATGCTTATAATGGTCGAACTCAGTTTTATATTGCCGATTCCAGCGATCCAATTTTGCAGTCTTGGATCAAGATTTTTCCCAATTTGTTTAAGCCTGCAGACGCATTGCCCAAAACCCTCTTAAGCCATATTCGATATCCGCAAGATCTGTTTAATGCTCAGTCTGAGCGGCTATTGACATATCATATGACCGATCCACAGGTCTTTTATAACCGTGAAGATCAGTGGCAAATTCCCCAGGAAATCTATGGCAGCGAATCCCAGGCGGTGAAACCTTATTATTTGATTCTGCGGTTGCCAAGAGGCAGTCAAGAAGAATTCATCTTGTTGCATCTCTATACACCGACTGATCGATCTAACTTAATCGCTTGGTTAGCGGCCCGCTCGGACGAACAAAATTATGGCAAGCTTTTTCTTTATCAGTTTCCCAAGCAGAAGTTGGTGTATGGTCCCAATCAGATTGAGGCGCTGATTAACCAAGATCCGGTAATTTCTCAGCAAATTTCCTTATGGAATCGCGATGGATCTCGGGCGATTCAAGGCAATCTGCTAGTGATTCCCATCGAAAATTCATTACTTTACGTCGAGCCAATTTATCTAGAAGCGGAAGAGAATAGTCTGCCAATTTTAGCCCGGGTTGTGGTGGTTTATGACAATCAGATTGTGATGGCTAAGACGTTAATGGATGCATTAACCGCTATGTTTAAACAGGCAGAAACGGCTAATGCCCTAGTTCGTACTGTGGAGCAAGATCCGTTACCTCGAGCCCCAAACGCAGCGAGCGAAGAGGCTATCCAGTAATTCGAAAAAGTCAGTCATCCAAGCCTAAGCGGACGTTGCTTAAGTCGTTATGTATCTAGCACCGCCAATTTAAATCCCATGTGGCATCGATATAAAGATAGCCTAGAGGGCGCTTCTAAAGGATTGAGATCTTGAGCACAGGTGAGTTTCCCTTCCCGGAAACGAGGAGTACCTTGACGATCAGCCAGAAGGCAGCCCTTACAGACAGGCTCGACTGACAAGATTTGATTTTTGGTCAGAATGACAACCATTTTTCACCCTGAACTGTGGCTCATTCATTAATTTTCATTCTAAGAGTCGATTTGCGATTTCCGCGAAAAAGCCATCCAACGTAATCTTTGTTGAGGGCAGCTCCCGCGATCGCAGGAGCTGTTCCCTGTTAAAAAAACTGCAAAGAAAAGCTTGACAAATGCAACATTTCTCAGAATTCTCCTCCAGCATTACTTAAGTCAGGAAGAACACTTAAATTGCCAAAAGTCTAGCTTTTACAGTGTTCTTGGGGTTTCTGACGAGCAAATACTTTACAGATAAGGGCGGGTTCTTCATCTAGATTATTAATGTTAATTTAAGATTTTTTTCGATTCCGGTGGATCGCAACAGGAGTCTCTATGGTGAGGGATAGATGACGCTGGCAGAAAGTAAAGATGATGAATCGACTGTCACTGGTAATGCCCTTTCTCTTGCTGACAAGTGTGTTGAGTTTTTTGGTGCCCTTGGTGCTGGTGGGTTTGGTGCTGGTGATAATTATGGGCTTGAGCCATCTGCCAGGCGTCGCTCACCTAGGGCAGGCCAGTTTGGCGCAAACATTGACTTTCTTAGAGCTGTTTGGAGAAGGTTCGGTGCTGCAAGGCGTCCTGACGCTAGGGTTTGCCAGTAGTGGTGTGGGCGTCTTGTTTGCCGCGTTTAATTCTTATTAGGAGACTAACTCGGTAAAGCGGGAGTTTAAATCTTTATGTAGTTGGCATGGGCTATTTACGAGGAGCTAAGCTCTGTGAGTTGTGAAAGCTGCGGGAGGAGTTGAGCAAACGCGAGACCCCGATGAGACAGGCGATGTTTATCTGCTGGGCTCATTTCGGCAAAGCTTTGACCCGCACTAGGGACATAAAAAATAGGGTCATAGCCAAACCCGCCGCTACCTCGGGGGCTTTTCAGGATTTCTCCGGCGCAGCGGCCTTCGCTTTGAATCTTGATTTGACCTTTAGAATTGGCGATCGCGATCGCACAAACGAATTCAGCTTGACGATTCGGCTCGTCTCCCAGCTCTTGAAGCAATCTGGCAATGCGTTCTGAATCTGTCGGGCCGTAGCGCGCCGAATATAGACCGGGCGCTCCGTTCAGGGCATTGACAGCCAAGCCCGAGTCATCGGCAATAGCCCAGGCGTTAAGGGCGATAGCTACTTGAGCTGCTTTGAGCTGAGCATTTTCCATAAAGGTGATGCCCGTCTCCTCGATATCAATTTCTGGGGGTTTGGGGCGCAGTTTCCAGGGCAAATCCGTTAAGTAAGCCTGCATTTCAGCGACTTTACCGGGATTCCCCGTGGCCACGATCAGCGTTTGGGTCATGGGTGTGATTGGTTAATAAAGAATGGAGGATTCGGCAAATTCAAAAGTTATGCGATCGCTTCGGCCCAATCTTTCGCCCAGTTGAGAATTTGCCGAACTTGAGTCATGTTGCCCCCTTCTGAATAGAGACGCAGAACGGGTTCGGTGCCGCTAAACCGTATCAGCAGCCAATCGTTATTTTCGAGGCGGAATTTGTATCCGTCTGTTTGTAAGCAGTTCACGACTTTTTTCCCGGCGATAGTAGCGGGTAAATCGGTCTGCAAGCTAGCGAGTAATTTGGCTCGGACATCCATGTTGGCCAGGGGGAAATCAATCCGATCGTAAGCCGAGAAAAAATCTGCTTCCGTTTGAGCCGCTTGGTAAAGTTCACTGAGATCTTGAGCGCTGGTGGCGATGGCTTCTAGAACATATAGAGCTGATAACAGAGCGTCCCGTTCGGGGATGTGGTTGCCGTAGCCAACACCGCCAGACTCTTCGCCGCCGATTAAAACTTGGCTGCCCAGCATACGATCGGCAATATATTTATAGCCGATGGGGGTTTCGGATAAATCCAGCCCCATCTTCTCTGCCAGCTTGGGAATCAAGTCAGAGCCGCTCACCGTTTTAACGATTTCGCCGGTAAAGCCACGATTTTGTGAGAGATGCTTGATCAAGATGGGTATCAGGACCTGAGAACTTAAGAAATTACCATCGCGATCGGTCGCGGCGATGCGATCGCTGTCTCCATCAAAAACGAGCCCCACCCGCAAAGCGTCTGGATTATTTTTCGTGGCGGTCTTTACAGCTTTGAACAGCTTCGCCAGGTATTTGGGCAGTGGTTCAGGCGCCCCCCCTTCAAACAAAGGATCGCGCTCGCTGTTAATTTCAGTAATGTCGCAGCCCAGAATTCGGCTTAAGCCAGTGGCGGCTGCGCCATGCATTACATCAGCAAAAACTTCTAATTTGCCACTTACGATCGCATCCCGAATGTTGGCGATATCGACCTTACCTCTAAGTTCGTCACAATAGCTCCCCCAAGGATCAAAGAGCGTAATAGTTCCAGGGTCCGCGCTAAATGTCGGGGGATTAGGAATTAAGGCTTCGATTTGTTTGGTGATATCCGGGGCGACGGAACCACCAAAAGCGCCTTTGACTTTTAGACCTAAATAGTTCGCAGGGTTGTGGCTTGCGGTCAGGACAATTGCACCCAAAACTCCGAGCGAATAGGCCGCCCAACTAAAGGCCGGGGTCGGCGCATAGCTTTCGGACAGTAAGACATCAAAGCCCGCTGCTTGTAGAGCTTCGGCTGCAGTACGAGCAAAATCTTCTGCCATAAAGCGCCGGTCATACCCCACCACTACCGTCTGCGGTCGCTTGACCGTTTCACCAAAGTTATTCACCAGCACTTGAGCGGCTAAGGGCGCCAACATTGCTACGCGATCAAAGGTGAATTCTGCCGCAATCACGCCTCGCCAACCATCTGTCCCAAACTTGATCGGATTAATCACCCGCGCCATCAGAAACTGCCTCAATGCCTTGACTTTTCAAGAATACCGGTTTGGTGCTTTAGGGAAAAGTCGAAAAAATCACTATTTTGCAAGGAATTCTGAGGGTTTAGTATCAGTGTCCCAACCGGATATTTATCGGGATTTTCGAGTCGGAATAATAAGGTCCCGTAGAGTTTGCGCTCCCCGGCCAAGGTCTCGTCCCCGTGCTGTCTGGGCGTAAGGAAATCTCTAGGTCACTCTCAGGAAAGATTCAGATGGACTGCGTTTAATGAACCCATAAGGAGCTAAAAGTCTCGTCTGTGGGGCATGTTACCTTGAAGGGCCAAATTGTTTGTTGAAAAGGAAATTGAAAGCAGTGACGACAGACACAACGATTAACCAGGCGCCATTTGCCCCGACTTATGACATTGAAAAAACTGTGCGCGACCGGTATGAAGCAGGCGCGAAAGCCCAGCAGCCGAGTTTATGTTGTCCTGTGGAATATGAAGGTAGTTTTTTAGACTTGTTACCCCAAGAAATTATTGATCGTGACTATGGCTGCGGCGACCCTACTCGCTATGTAAAAGCAGGCGAAACAGTTGTGGATTTGGGGTCGGGGGTCGGCAAAAACTGCTATATCCTGGCACAGAAAGTCGGGGCGACCGGACAAATTATTGGTGTAGATATGAATGATGAAATGCTGGGGGTCGCGCGCCAGTATCAAGGTGAAATGGCGGAGAAGTTGGGCTATGCCAATACGCGTTTTGTTAAAGGCAAGATCCAGGATTTGACCCTTGATCTAGAGCAGGCTCAAGCTTGGTTGACCCAGCATCCCATTCAGAGCCTGGATGATTTGCCCGCATTTGAAGCCGAATGCGATCGCATCCGTCGTGAACTGCCGCTAATTCCCGATAACAGCGTGGACGTTGTCATTTCGAACTGTGTCCTAAATTTAGTCAGACCCGAAGATAAGGTCGAACTCTTCAATGAAATCTTTCGCGTTTTAAAGCGGGGCGGACGGGCTGTGATTTCCGATATTGTGGCGGATGAGGAGCCGACTGAAAAGATCTTGAATGATCCCGATTTATGGAGCGGATGTATTGCCGGTGCCTTTTTAGAGGATGAGTTTCCGCGCATGTTTGAGGACGCCGGTTTTTACGGCATCGAGATTCTCAAACGCGAAGAAACCCCTTGGCAAGTCATTGATGGCATCGAGTTTCGGTCAGTCACGCTCCAAGCCTTTAAGGGGAAAGAAGGTCGCTGCTTCGAGCGGAATCAAGCCGTTATTTATAAAGGTCCCTGGAAGCAGGTGCAGGATGATGATGGTCACACCTATTGCCGGGGTGATCGCATGGCGGTGTGCGATAAGACCTATAAGATTTTGACCAATGCGTCGGGACCTTACAGCAAAGATCTGATTGCGGTTCCGCCCTATGAAGCAATCCCCCTTGAAACAGCGGAAACCTTCAATTGCAAAGGGAAAGCAATCCGCTCACCAAAGGTTACAAAAGGCTCTGAATATAACTTGACTCGTACTGAGGACTCTAGCTGTTGCGCACCAGAGCCTTGCTGCTAGGGTAACTTCCTGAATTAAAACTCACTGGATTGGAAACAATACTGTACGAGTGATGTTGATGTAGATTTTGTTGAGATAACTCTCTGACAACATTGCTCCTTATGCTGACTCTGCGCGTGAACTATGGTGGCGACTTCTTCGTTGACAATTAAACCTTTTTTGCAGGCGGTGGGCACATCGCTCACTAAGTCAACTATCAAGACCTTGCAAATCAATTTGGGTAAACGTTGCAATTTGGCCTGTGCTCATTGCCATGTTGACGCGGGACCAAAGCGGACAGAAGAGTTAACGCCGAAGATTTGTGCGCAGATTATTGAGCTGATTGAACGATTTGACCAAATTGAGACGGTAGACCTCACAGGCGGTGCGCCGGAAATGAATTATGGATTTCGGGCGATCGCAGAAACGGCCAGACGACGAGGGAAGACGGTCATTGTTCGCTCCAATCTGACCATTTATTTTGTGCCGGGATTTGAATCCCTACCAGAGTATTTTGCTCAGAACCAATTACAAGTGGTGGCGTCATTGCCCTGTTATCTAGAAGATAATGTGACGAAACAGCGGGGTGCCGGGGTCTACCAGGATTCAATCCTCGCCATTCAGCGTTTGAACAGTTTGGGGTATGGCAGCGACCCGGAGTTGAGTTTGGACTTGGTTTACAACCCACCAGTCCCTCGCGATCGCAATTTTTCGCTGACGCCGGATCAGGTAGGTCTAGAGCAAGCATATAAAGAATTTTTGAGTGAGCATTTTAATATTCGGTTTAATCGTCTCTTTACCATTACCAATCTGCCTATTGGCCGTACTAAAGACTATTTACAGCGACAGCAGCTTTACAAGCCCTATTTGCAATTTCTAGCCGAGCATCACAACAACAACACAATTAGCAGTCTGATGTGTCGGCATCAGCTTTCTCTCGACTATCTGGGCCATATTTTTGACTGTGACTTTAACCAGATGGAAAATATCCCCGCCCTGAGTGATGAGGGGCACCCGCTAACGGTGGCTGATCTATTGTCAGCAAATACCTTAGACCGCATTGCTCTGGTTCAAACAGCTCCGTTCTGCTACGGCTGTACTGCGGGTAGTGGGTCAAGTTGCGGTGGGGCTTTGGTTTGACACCTTTGCATCCAGATCGTGCGCGCCTCGACTGCGCGCATCCAAATAGTGAGGAAGTGTTTGTGCCTTGAATCTATCTGAATGGGAGACCTGTCCTCATGACAACCAACAATGCTCAAAATAAATGGCTAAAATATTTTGCGATCGCAGTTATGGTGGCTATCGTTGCGATCGCGGCTAAGCAATTGAATATATTTACGTTCATTAATGACCAACTTCAATCTCTATTGACGTGGATTGATAGTCTGGGACCACTGGGACCGGCTATTTTTATTGGGGTCTATATCCTCTCGGCGGTGTTTTTGCTGTCGGGTGCAGTATTAACCCTGGGTGCTGGCGTGTTGTTTGGGGTGGTCAAGGGTTCGATTATTACCTCGATCGCGGCAACCCTGGGAGCAACGGCGGCATTCTTAGTCGGTCGCTATATTGCTCGAGGTTGGGTCTCCAAACAAATCGAGAAAAACCCAAAGTTTAATGCAATTGATCGAGCAGTGGCAAAAGAGGGTTGGAAAATTGTGGGGCTAACGCGACTTTCTCCTATTTTTCCATTTGTCTTTTTGAACTACGCCTTTGGGGTAACTCAGGTTTCCTTGCGTGACTACTTCTTTGCCTCTTGGATTGGGATGCTGCCAGGGACTGTGATGTATGTTTATATCGGTTCGTTGGCCGGAAATTTAGCGACTTTGTCCGCCGGTGACGCTGGGGGCGATACAGCTGGACTGCAATGGATTTTGCGGATTGTAGGTTTCGTTGCCACAGTCGCCGTCACGGTTTATGTCACCAAAATTGCCCGTAAGGCTCTAGACAGTGAAATTGCAGCAGAAAACACGCGGCAAGATGAAGTTCCCTCTGCCTAGTTTGCGCGGGGCGACTCTACTCCTTTTATTCACCGTCAGCTTGAGTGTTGTCTTATGGGTTGGCGGCGAGAAGCTGATTGACCCGCACTGGTTTAAGACCCACCTAACTCACCTCGATCAACAGGCGATGTGTTGTGTGGAGGCCGCATTTGTTGGCATTTATGTAGTGTTGACGATTATTTCCCTCCCCGCGACGGTATTGACCATTGCCGGCGGTGCTGTCTTTGGGTTGTGGTGGGGTTTTATTATGACGGTGCTGGGTGCAAGCTTAGGCGCCTTGGCTGCCTTTGGACTAGCCCGCTGGTTTTTACATGATGCGATCACAAACCGGTGGGGAAAGCATCGGATTATCTGTAAATGTCAGACTGCAATTAAGAAAAATCCATTGGGGTTTGTGCTGACCATGCGGCTGATGCCAATTTCGCCGTTTACGTTGATGAATTATGTGTTGGGGCTGACGCCGATCTCTTGGAAGGACTACACTGTGGGCACTTGTGTGGGCATTATCCCAGGATCGTTTGCGTATACTTGGCTAGGCGTTAGTGGTTTGCGGGCGTTGGAAGGAGGCGATCGCATTTCTTTCTTTTTGGCGCTGAGTTTGTTGGCTTTATTGGGAATTTTGCCCTGGGTTTGGCAAAAACGCTGTGGTTAGTTTGCTGTATTTTCGTAACAAAAGGATTGTGAGCATTACTTAATTAAGGGATGAGCGGACAGGGATTGGAACGTCTCCAAATTTCAGATAGTGGATTAGCAACCTCACTCCATGTTTGAGCATCTCCACTGACTTCGAATAGCACAACATTTTCCGGTGCAGTCTCGCTAAGTAGTGCCTCAGCCGCATATTTTCCCCTTCCACCCTTGTCATGTACGTCTTACTCACTATCTGGTCTCCCTCTGGAATAAAACCTGGGTAGACTGTCCAGCCGTCTGTCACCCAAAAGTAGCAATCCCAGCCCTTAATCTCATTTCATAGAGGTTCAAACGTTTCTGAACTATAGTCCCCTAACGCCCACCCCAAGATTCCAGTGCGGAAATGATCTACTACGGTCCAGAGCCACATTCTATTGTGCCTTTGCGAGCATTCCCTTGCGCCATTCGGCGACAAGGGGTCTCGCCGCTTTTTTACCCACAAAAATTTCCCGTTCATCCAGCTTACTGACTCTTGGAATCTCTTCCCCTTCATAGGCATTCGGTAGCAACTCTCCTACCAGGCGATGCCATCTCAGGAGCCTTGTGTGGTGAACATTGGTTACTCTTTCCACGCCGCGATAGCCCATGCCATTGACAATCATGCGAAGGCAAAGCTGTCGAACGTCATCGCTATAGCCACGATGGATTTTCGGATTTTTGATGAATTGAGGACCATAGTCGGCGCAAATATGATTCTGTTTCCCGCGACGGATTCCGTTTTTGCGAATATGGGTTGATTGGCACTCCGGACATTCCATTGGCGGTTTTCCTTTTACGTTCCCCCTTCATTAGACTTCATCCCCACATTATGCAACGCCGTAATCTGAATCTCTCCAATAATTTCGACGGGGCATCAACGGGGGATTTTGTGTTATTTCTTAACAATGAAACCCACCTCCAGTTCAAGCTAAGCAGATCCTCATTTGGCTCTGCCAGTTTCCTTTTTAACCATGAAAAAACCGACTTTACTTGGCTATTGGCGAGCTCTCAGAGATCCTGTTTTTGCGCCTTCTGGACTCCGGATTGCGCTATGTGTCGGAAGTTTACTCTTTGCGATTAATCATGGACAAGCGCTGATTTCGGGAAATATGACCCGCGAACGCTGGTTCTCCGCGTTATTAACCTATTGTGTCCCTTACGGGGTTAATATTCATGGTCAATACAGCAGTCGCTGCCGCCAGCAACCATTAACCGTCACAAGAACCTGTGAAATAACACCGTACTAAAACAAATATTCTGAGCATCAATTCCAGGCTGACACCGAAATATTTGTCGCCCAATTCGAAAATTATCAGCTCATTCCAACGGGAGAGGAGCACTATCTGTCATTGAGTTAGAGATAATTTTCGCCAGAGATTTAGACGTCATTTTGTATGCATTTGTGTCTAGAGAATCAGGGTAGTGATACCAAATTCAAAAATACCTGCAACAGATAGCGCATCGAGAATAAAATCGTAACCGGTCAAGGAGCGAACAATGTCAGGAGTAAGTGCATCCAGCAATTTCTCCACTTTGACCTCCAGTTCCTCCAGACTGTCGAACATCTCCCAATGCAGGTCTCCTTTGAGGTGCTGCCACACTCTTTCTTGCGTATTCAATTCTGGACAGCACGGAGGCTGAAACAGCAGCATTACATTCTGCGGTATCTTCAATTTCTTCGCTGTATGCAATCGACCGTTATCAACCTGCAGTATCAGGAAATCATCCGCATGTGCCTGGGCAAGCTCCTCCAAATAACCCTGAAAAAAGGCGCTATCGGCATGGGAGATTCGCCAAAAAAAGCTTTCACCTGTGGCAGGTTCCACTGCCCCGTTAAGCCAGAAAGCGTGGAACTTCCATTGCCATTCCCCTTCTGGTTTGACTCCGGGGAGGATGAGTCGCCTTTACTTGCTTGTCTTCAGACCAAACCAAATCGCCCTTCATCTTCGACGAAGTAACGTATGCGTCCGCTGATTAGCTTTTGCTGCCATAGCTGTTTCAAGATGAGGACGAGGTCTTCGCCCAAGTTTTTTTAAACGCCTCACGGCGAGCTGAATCCTGACGCCGATGACGAGGGCGTG
>JBCDHF010000069.1:0-13963 GCA_038750375.1 Cyanobacteria bacterium P01_H01_bin.15 | reverse complement strand
CGCATGATTGTGTCGCATTTAATTGAGCGAGAATACAAAAGTGGCATTAATCAAGACCTTATTTTTGCAGATCAATTGGTTGAGCTGGCTAAGCTATTTCGCCAGCGTCTTACTTCATTGGTGGCCAATTGGATACGTGTTGGTTATTGCCAGGGTAATTTTAACAGTGACAACTGCGCCGCTGGTGGCTTTACGCTCGACTATGGACCATTTGGGTTTTGTGAAATTTTTGACCCTTGGTTTCAACCCTGGACTGGCGGCGGCGAGCACTTTGCATTCTTCAATCAGCCCATCGCAGCAGAAGCGAATTATTATATGTTTTGGAAAGCTGTACGACCGCTACTTGCAGAAGATGCTGAAGCTTTAGAACAGTTCGACCAAGTAGGCCGTGGCTTTGCAGAAGCCATGCAAAAACAAATCCAAAAAATGTGGGCGGCCAAGCTTGGCTTAACTGAATTTAACCCAGAGCTATTTAAGAAATTAATGCAGCTAATGACCCACTCAGATATGGATTACACCATTTTCTTCCGCGAATTATCCCACATCCCAGAGGATATCTCCGCGCTAAAACAGAGCTTCTACGCTAAAACTTCACAACCACTCGATGAGCAATGGCAATCTTGGCTAAAAAGCTGGCGCGACCTCGTCATTAATGAAGAAAATTTGGCTGAGATATCAAGAAAGATGAAACAGACCAACCCAAAATACACATGGCGGGAGTGGCTGATTGTCCCCGCCTACCAACAAGCGATGCAGGGTGACTACACATTAGTTAAAGAGTTGCAAGACGTACTTAGTCATCCATATGATGAGCAACCACAAGAAGTAGAAGATAAATATTATCGTCTAAAACCTAAGGCATTTTTTAATGTTGGTGGTGTATCGCACTATAGCTGTTCATCTTGATTTTGAACAAAAGCAGAATAATTAGCATCAGGTTTGTTGTACCAATTGCGGCTAACCAGGTCACTATTGTTAGACTCGCTCCAAAGAAATAGAATATCTCGCAACAGAATAATTGATTAGGAGGTGTTAAACGAGAAAGAGTCGAAACCAAAATTCAAGCAACATGTTAGCGGGCGAGAGAATCAGATTATGCATCAGCAGCGACTGATTTTGCAAGATTTGCAGCAGGAGACTCTGTAATGGACCTGTTATTATTCCGCTCGGTGTGGTCCGGCCCGGACGATTTGGGTGCGCTGATAGCGCAAACTCAGGCGGGTGGATTTAACGGTATCGAAGGGCCGATTCCTAAAGAAAAATCGCGCAGGCAGACGTTTCGAGACCGCTTAGACGAGGCAGGTTTGGCGTTCATTGCAGAGGTGGCAACGGGGACTGATCCAGAGGCGTTGGACTGGTGGGTGCCCAGACGCGATCGCACCGCTCAGCAGCACCTCGATGATCTGCGGTGGACTGTCGAGCACGCAGGGGAGATGGGGGCACGGTTTGTCTCGACCATGTGCGGCTATGATGGCTGGTCCTGGGAGCAAAATCTATTCTTTTTTGAGCAGGCGCTGGGGCTAGAGGAGGAATTTGGCATCACTATCAGCTTTGAGACCCATCGGGGGCGATCGCTGTTTAACCCCTGGGTTACCCGAGACCTGCTGAACCGGTTCCCCCAAATTAAGCTAACCTGTGACTTTAGTCACTGGTGCGTAGTGTGCGAGCGGCTCCTAGTCGATGAGCAAGACATCATTGAGCGCTGCGCCCTAAATGCTCAACACCTTCACTGTCGAGTCGGCTATGCGCAGCACGCCCAAGTGTCTGACCCCCGTGCCCCGGAATTTGCCGTTGCGCTGACCGCCCACGAGCACTGGTGGCAGCTAATTTGGGATGCCCAGGCCGAACGCAGCATGTCTGAAGTAACAATGACGCCTGAGTTCTTATGGGATGGATACTTGATGACGATACCTTACACTCAAGCACCAGTGGCTGACCTGTGGGAAATTACGGTGTGGATGGCCCAGAGGGAGCGGCAGCAGTTTGAGAATTGGCTTCACTCAGGTCAGATATTAATAGGTCAGGTAAGTGATCCAAAAACAATACACAATTAAATCGGGGCCCTATTTTTCGAAAGTTTGTGATCATAGCGAACCAAAGGGCACCCAAAATATTGCACTGATTTACTGACTACCTGTCGCACGCAGCTACTAAGTGATTTTGTTTGGCGGCAGCAGACAAGCTCTTGTATCAACCATAGATTACCTTGACGATGCCGATAAACCAGTGACCTGTCAGTGCTGACTAATGTGAGTTCCTGAATATGAGATGTCTGTAAGACTTTTCTGAAAAACCGCTTCGCTGCTTTGCTATTGCGTCTGGCTGTCAGCAGAAAATCAAGAGCGTTGTCCTCAGAGTCCGTTGCTCGACAGAGATATCGTCATTGACCTTCATTCTAAGCCTACTATTACAGTACTTAAGATGTACTTTTCAGAGATCTGCCAGCGAGCGATCCTCTACCATTGCTTTTGATAGTCGAAGGGCAGTTTCGGGCACGTTTTGATGGGAAAAAATCCAGAATTGATCTCGTTCAATTGCTTCGATAATTATTCGGGCTGCTTCTCCAGGATCCATGCCTTCGGCAATAATTTGAGTAACCATATCTGCAAAACTTTTCGTAGCGTCGGACTTCGAGTTTTTATCGAGGGTTTCCGAGGGTTGATTGCGGCTACTGTCAAGGATGTTGGTCTTGACTGCGCCAGGGCAGAATACTGAAGCTGTGATTGAGGAGCCGCTTGCACAAAGATCACGTGCCAGGCTCTGCATTAATCCTACAACGCCAAATTTCGAGACGTTATATGCTCCAAGAAAGCCCATTCCGTATAAACCCGATTCTGATGCAGCAGAACAAATATGACCCACGCCCTGTTTTTCCATGATTGGCAGAAACACGTGTACTCCATGGATCGGTCCCCATAAATTTACCGACAACACCCATCGCCACTCTTCTATGGAAGTCTCGGCTACGGTTCCAAACGGACCGACACCGGCAATATTGCACAACAGGTGGACCTGCCCAAAATGGTCTAGGGCTGCATCCGAGATATGTTGAACGTCAGTAAGCTTAGATACGTCAGCTTGCACACAAAGGGTTTCACTAGCATGCTCCGATATCATTCCTGCAGTAGCTTCAAGTCGATTCAGGTTATAGCCTGCCAACACAAGCTTCATTCCCTTTTTCGCTAAGCCAACAGCAAGGCTTCTCCCAATACCACTCCCTGCTCCCGTAACAACAGCAACTCTCCCTAGTAGATCCATCGCGACTTGATAATTTTCGATGATTTTTTTTAGACATAGTAGCTAATTTCAAGGCTCTGTTGCGGCTCTGTTGCGTCTTTGCTCAAAACCACTATGTTGACGATTGCGGCAATATTGATTGGGTTGTGAACACTGAACTGCCCACTAAATATGGACTTTGTAGATACGCCCTACTATCATCCCCAGAGCAACTGTAACTTTCTAACAGGTCCTGCTCCAGCCCATAGACACCTGGATTATTTGCCATACTCTGAGGCAGAATAACTTTTCCCTGGTGTGCCGTTTTTGTCCAATGTCTTTACTGCGACGTATCCTTATTTCTCTGCTTCTCTCCCTTATAATCTCCTGGGGACTCCTCACTGTATTCAATACCACTTACGAGAAAAGCTTGACCGCAGAAGCGTCAGAGCTAGCGTCTGGTTATGAGACCCGCGCCTTACATTCTCGGGATGGCATCGGCAAATTTTATCTCGGTCGCGAAATTGCCAAGGTGATGGGGCATCAAGAAATGCTCTGGTTAGAACGTCCTAGCCGAGAGCCGGAAGAAAGCCCCAGCCTCTTTTTCGAGCATTTATCTTTGGCCCCCGATGCTGTCATCGCCGATATCGGTGCCGGAACCGGCTACTTTAGCTTCCGATTAGCGACCCAAGTGCCCCAAGGCAAAGTGCTCGCTGTTGATATTCAGCCTGAAATGCTGGATGCGATCGCATTTTTAAAAACGGAGAACGAAGTCAGCAATATTGAAACGATTCTAGGGACCGTGAGCGAGCCGAATTTGCCACCGAATACAGTGGACCTCGCCATTATGGTCGATGCATATCACGAATTTGAATTTCCCAAAGAAATGTTGGTCGGGATTTTTGATGGACTCAAGCCGGGCGGCAAAGTCATGTTACTGGAATATCGCAAGGAAAACCCCTTAATTCAGATCAAAGCGTTGCATAAGATGTCCGTTGCCCAGACGAAAAAAGAACTTCAAGCTGCCGGATTTGAATGGTTAACTACAGAGGAATATTTACCTCAGCAGCATGTGATGACATTTGCCAAACCAGAGATGTCCCGGGCAGAGTTAGAGACTTAGCGCCAAGAATAAATAGCAACCGCCACTTTAGTACGCGAGTATTTGCCGGCCAGGACGCCCTAGAATTAGGCGACTGAAAATCATCAGAAGTGCCCGAAGCGATCTAGCGAAAGCGACAAACGCTTGCGCCATGACAACTAACTCGCGCAATCCGAATCCAAGACTCGCTCGCACCTCGTTCCCCAACTGAGAAAAATCGGAATGTTTTACTGATCAGAAACGCCCTCGTCGTTCATCGGAAGCGTCATCTGCTCCTCTACCGGCTCCGGGTTGTTATTGGCATCTCCGAATTGCCAGCGAATCAGAATTGGCAGCAATGCCAGCAGTAATAACGGCACTCCAATGATCGCGCCTAAGAGACCCCACGAGCGCCGAGAAGAATGGGTGCGACGGATGTTGCTGGGTGGCACAGTGAGCGGACGACGACTGCGACGGGGAGAAGCTGGGGCAACGGCGGGCCGATGACTGCTGGAAGACGCCGGTTTTGGAGGGGGTGGTGGCGTACTTTTAGGGACTGCGGGTGGGCTCGTTTTACGTTTGAGAGTCCGTCGAGATGCGATCGCAGACCGAGACATGGAGGGTTTGGCCTTAGGTGTTTCCAGATGGGTCCCCGCTTCCACCAAGCTGGGCGGCGGAAAGGGATCGCGCCCGCCAAATAATTCGGCACGGGCACACCAAGGGCAGTGATCTTCTAGTTGGAAACAATAATAATGCTGCGGATTGCGATCGCATTGGGTGAGATTTTGTTCAGCGAGATAGAGCCCATCCTGCCATTCTGCTGGCGTAGGTCGCCGTTCCGGGTGGGCATGCCCCTCGACAAAGCACCGCCAAAATAAGCTTTGCAGCTCTGGGTCCAACATCGAAAAAGGCGGAGCACTGGGCAAGGGCTTGTATAAGGTGGAATCCGGTAGATAGGGAAAATTCCCGGCTTTAATACGATCCCCAATAGGCGGCACCTCATCCTCTCCCAAATACCGGCCCGTAAAGGGGTGAATCCCCTCCATTAACAATTGAAAAATTAAAACTCCTAACCCAAAATAGTCATGAATCGGCTCCCGATTTTCCTGACTAAACTTACTGCCCTGCAACTCCGGCGGCGTAAATTCAGCCCGTCCGACGGGACACCTAAATATCCGCTCCCCTGACTGGACCTGAAAAGAATCCGTATCCACAAAGGAAACCAACGCCGTTTCCGACACCAAAATATTTGCACCATTGAGATCCCCGATGATGTAGCCTTTCGCGTGAATTGAGCGCACAATCCGGCTTAAATTCAAGGCTGTGCGGATCAGGTAACTGTAGTCAAATAGGGGACAGTGTTCCCGTCTGCTACTGGGATTATAAAAATCAAAAATAGGAAGTACGCCTTGAGCAACCCGGGGCATCAAAAAGCCCACAAATTGCTTATCGTCGAGCAAAATATCCTGAACCCACGCGATCGCAATCCAATTATTTCCCCAGGTAGCATCCGCTGGCGGTGCATCCATCATGGCTAACAGCTTTTCCGCTCGCTCCCGCCGAGCTAGGCGCGGATAGTAAATCTTGGCAGCCAACTCCGGTTGGCCAACCACTGCAAAAATTTCGCCCTCACCGCCCTTACCCAAAGACTCACCGAGAGTGATCTCGGCGCTCAGGCGGTATCGTTTCAGGATTTTGGGCATCGGTCTCCAAAATTCACTTAGGCGGCCGTTTTACATTGAAGCGTAAATTACAAATGGCTGAAACTGATAAAGGTGTCAAACAGAATGGAAACTCATGACTGTGAGGCCAAAAACAGTGTCAGATCATCATCTACGCGATCTCGAACTCGCTCAGAGTTCAAGAACTTCGCAATTTCTTCGCTCGCCTCAGTCGGATTTTGGGATTGAGCAATATAACGAAATAGCGGCTTGAAGAAAGGCTCATGGGGTTCTCCTTGAGGCAATTTAAGGGCGAGTAATTGCAATCCATCTGTCAGCAGCGCCAAGCGAGCATGTCGTCCCCAGTGATAAGTAAATTGAGCAGATTTGAGGGCGGAGGGAGAGGTCAAAAACGTCGTGATTTCTAAAGACGGATCTTCCTGGGGCGGCAATGTTAGTGCTTTTAATCGACCCAGCGCATCTTGTAGAATCGCCGCTCCATCGCCCACTTGAGTGACCGCAACTAACTGCGGTGTCATCACTCCAAAAATCAAGGTAGTGGATAGATCATCTAGGCTACCGCCCTCTTGATTGGCTTGAGCTTTAAAATCAGTGCGCAGCTGCTTCAAAATTTTGAGCGAGGCTTTTCGCCAGCTGAGTTCATTGGCGGGAAACTGCTCTCGCAACTCCGACTTTAACCGCTCAAGTGCTTGAGTGACAGCTAATTGAGACCCTTGCGCAGCACGAGACGCCGACCCGGCACCGTCCGCGATAGCCATTACCAATACTTCAGAAGATAGAATTTCCCAGCAATGAGCATCTTGACAGGGCAAATTATTCTGAGAATGCCGCGTCCCCATGACAGACGCCGCACCAATTCGCCAGGGAGTACTCACCATCAGACCATCCCCCAACCTGGTGGTGGAAGTGCGGTATCTTCTCCAAACTGAGATTGAGAAACCCGCTGCATGCTAGCAGACAGCCACAGAAACATTTCTTGAAATTGCAGACCCTTGAGTCTGAGGGGAGTTCGCCGAGACAAAGTGCTCAAAATTTTCATATCTGCACCCTCCACACCGACTGCGAAAAAAGCCACGCGGCGATATTCTTCTTCCAACGCAATGCGCTCTGCAGCTTCTTGAATATTGACTGGCGGCTCGCCCGCCGGTGCACCGTCTGTCACCATAAAAATCCAAGGGCGATAATAGCTGATGCCATTATTTTTATACTGAGTTTTGCGGGCTCGAACTAAAGAGATTGCCGTTATGATTCCTTGTCCGGTGAGGGTCATGCCATCAGCTTTAAGAACAGGCGCTTGAAACTGATTGGCGGTCACAAAATCTTGAACAACTCGGACTTCACTATTAAAAGTCACGACAGCAACTTCAACTCGCTTTTTGGCCAGAGGGTCTCTGTTGAGGTCAGTTTGAAAAGCACTTAATCCTCGGTTCAACGCCGCAATCGGCGCGCCCCGCATCGAGCCAGAAGTATCCAATAGCAATACACAGGGGCAGCGGGGTTCAGGATTTTCTGCAAATTCAATGACGTCATCCAGTCTCATCTAGCGCGCCCCAGTTTCAAAAAACACAGTTTATTTTACAGTGAACCTATGAACCAAGCTGAGCACAGACCCCTCTGCTGCCGCCCTTTTCCATATTTTTGAATGTCGTTGAGAACTTACCAAGTTGCGTTCCAGTGAAATGTAAGCTGTTACACCGGTCTTATCATGAGCACTGTTTTCAAGGCGGGCTAATTTACCTGTTTCGGGAGTTGATTATTCAGTTCAAGTCAGTCGCGCCCCATGCTCACGTGCATTTTAAATCCTTTGATGAAGACCCCAGAGCAACTGTCACCTTTATAAGGGGGTGGTTACGTGCCAGAACGCTTTTAAATTAGGCAACTCAAAATCAGAAGTGTCCTAAGCGATCTGACGAAAGCTATAAAACCGGGAGTCCCCATGACATTACAGTTAATTACACAAACTAATCTATGAACGTTACTGTCAAACTGTTTGCGATCTACCAAGAAACCCTCGGGACCGAAGAATTAGCCCTCAATGTCCCAGACGGAACCTCTGTGATCGCATTACTCGATTCATTGTTAGCAAAGCATCCTGAACTTAAACCCTGGCGAGAACTCACTCGCTTCGGTCAAAACCTCACATTTGTCGACCCAGAAACCCTCTTGCAAGAGGGAGATGAAGTTGTTTTTATTCCACCCGTCAGCGGGGGCTGAGAGATCTACGGAGATTTCTCAAAGTGGGGCCCGATGAACCCCTATAATCACAAAAGTTCCATCATCAGCCGCCCTAGATTATCGAATATGCAAATTCTTCACGTCTCCGCAGAATGCGCACCCCTGGCAAAAGTAGGGGGCATGGCTGATGTTGTGGGCTCTCTACCGCGAATCCTCCGCCGAGCGGGACATGATGTAAGAATTTTCATGCCTTACTACGGTTTTTTGGCGGATAAGATCGACATTCCCGAAGAGCCCGTTTGGCAAGGGAACGTGATGTTTCAAGATTTTGAAATCTATGAAACGACGCTGCCCGGCTCACATGTCCCTCTTTATCTTTTTGGGCACCCCATCTTTTTCCCGCGCAAAGTTTATGGGGGCGAAGAGGAAGCTTGGCGATTCACTCTGTTTTCTAATGCGGCGGCTGAATTTGCCTGGAACTACTGGAAACCCCAGATTATTCATTGCCATGACTGGCATACCGGCATGGTTCCGGTTTGGATGCACGAAACCTCAGACATCGGCACCGTCTTTACGATTCACAATTTGGCTTATCAAGGACCTTGGCGCGGACTGTTAGAAACCATGACGTGGTGTCCTTGGTATATGCAGGGCGATAACGTCATGTCTGCCGCTGTCCAGTTTGCCGATCGCGTCAACACCGTTTCACCGACTTATGCGGCACAGATTCAAACGCCCGCATTAGGCGAGAATATGCATGGACTGCTGTCATTTATCAGTGGCAAACTCTCCGGCATTCTCAATGGCATCGATATTGAGCGCTACAATCCAGAAACCGATCCGGTCATCCCTCAAAATTTCTCAGTTAACACGATCGCCAGCCGCAAAGCCAATAAGATTGCGCTTCAAGAAGAGCTTGGTCTCGAAGTCAACAAGAATAGTTTTTTGATTGGGATTGTTTCTCGCTTAGTTGAACAAAAAGGCATCGACCTAGTGTTGAACATTTTGGAGCGGTTCATGTCTTATACCGATGCCCAGTTCGTGGTGTTAGGTAAAGGCGATCGCTACTATGAGACCCAACTGTGGGAACTTGCCTCGCGTTTTTCTGGCCGGATGGCGGTTCAACTTCTGTTTAACGATGCTTTGGCACGAAGACTATATAGTGGCTGCGATAGCTTCTTGATGCCGTCTCGATTCGAACCCTGCGGGATTAGTCAGCTATTAGCCATGCGCTATGGCTGTATCCCCATTGTTCGCCGCACGGGGGGTTTAGTCGATACTGTTAGCCATTTAGATCCCGTTGCCGCCACGGGGACAGGTTTTTGCTTCGATCGCTATGAACCGCTGGACCTTTACACTTGCCTAATCCGAGCCGGGGAAAGTTTCCGCTACAAGGATCACTGGCAGCGTATGCAGCAACGGGCTATGGCCCAAGATTTTAGTTGGCAAAAGTCGGCTCAAGAATATCTCAAGCTCTACAAGAGTATTTTGGGAGAACCCACGGAACTATCACCAGAAGAACTCGCTGCGCTGACGCCACAACAACTGACCGCCGTCAAATAATTCAATTCTTCAAGTTTCGAGGGCATTCTCCTGGGTGGGTACGCAATCATCACGGGTCTAGGTCGTGACAAAAATGTCGCTATTACTCAGACTCGGCGCACCCGCAAGTGTCGCTAATAAACTAGACCCCCCCGCGTTGCTGCCATTCGCATCAAAGAAGAGTTGCCCCGTGCCCACATCATAGATAAACCGATGGGTTGGCAAGGTCGCCGTACTGCCCAGCACAAACTCTGGTGAACTTAAGGTCATGCCTGCGGTTAAACCCGCACCAAAGCCAGCAGCGGAGACTCGAATTTGGTCTTCACCGGACACAAAATCGCTGATTTCATCAGCTCCCACTTTTTAATCTTGATATACAAAATAATCGACTCCCGAACCGCCAGTTAAGGTGTCTAGCCCACTGCCACCAACTAACGTGTCATTATCAGCGCCACCCGAGAGGTCATCATTTCCACTACCGCCAAATAGCAGATCATTTCCTTGCCCTCCCAGCAACACATCATCATCATCTTGTCCGTTGAGTGTGTCATTCTGGGCACCTCCCCGCAATTCATCCAGTCCGTCGCCACCTTGGATAACGTCTTTGCCGATTTCACCCAACAGCGTATCGTTATCCAGTCCCCCTTGCAGCGTATCGTTCCCAATGCCCCCCAGCAGCCGATCATTATCCGGACCGCCATCTAAGTTGTCATTCCCCGCTTCTCCGCGCAGAGTATCATTCCCGGTCCCGCCGTCCAACTCATCATTATCGTCTCCACCAAAGAGTTGATCAACTCCAACTCCACCCATTAGACTGTCGTTGCCGTTTCCTCCCAGCAGACTATCGTCTCCTTCTCCTCCCAGCAACACATCATTATCATCTTGTCCGTTGAGTGTGTCATTTTGGGCACCTCCCCGCAATTCATCCAGACCGTCGCCACCTTCGATAACGTCTTTGCCGATTTCACCCAACAGCGTATCGTTATCCAGTCCCCCTTGCAGCGTATCGTTCCCAATGCCCCCCAGCAGACGATCATTATCCGGACCGCCATCTAAGTTGTCATTCCCCGCTTCTCCGCGCAGAGTATCATTCCCGGTCCCGCCGTCCAACTCATCATTATCGTCTCCACCAAAGAGTTGATTTTGGACAAGTCATTGGCAATTTTGTAGATCAACAAACTGGAATAAAATCACCCACAACAAAAGGTATAATACATTATGGAAAAAATGATGCCCACATAGTTCCTGCGAGACCTTAATTTTATGTCAGAAAATCAGTTAAGACCCCAAGTATTATTGTGTTTTCAAGTATCGCTTCTTGGAAGGGTTCCACATAATCTCAGAGGTGTGATGTGTAAATGGGACACAAAATTTGTGAAAGGAAAAGCAATTTTCGATAAAATTTTAGATGAACTTGAATATGACTTGATGAGTGACGTAGAGACTGAAGTAATGGCGTCTTTCCCTCTACATGAAGTAGAGATTGAATGCAAAAGATTAGACTATCCCAACGAACTCATTCTTGACTCAGGAATGACATGGATCTTTATAAGACATGAAGATGTTTTATAATGGTTTCTGCCTCTAAACTCTGCGCCATTTTCCCAAAGAGTATTCAAAGTGGTAAAATTTGTTGAACTAGCAAATGACATCTCTAATTCTGACACCCGATTTAAAAGCAAATAATTATGAAGAATAAATTTGAGTTTGAATTTGAAGATAGCTCTGCTCAAAACAGCATCGAATTTGACTTTAGTCAAGACATGAATGAGGAGATAGAAGTTCATATAGAGAATGAGACTGCAGTGTTTTACGCAAGCAAATCAGCTTACTTGATGCTGGCCAAAGCATTTATTAAAATGTCTCTTTGTAATTACTCGTCTAAATTTCACTTCCATCTTAGACAGAATTTTGATGCTGAGAGAGAAGATGCTGTACGGTTTCACTTTATTGAATCTGAAGATGAGGTTTAGTCGGTGATTCGCGTTCCAAAACACTCATAACAATCTGAATTGTTAGAGTGTTTTCACGGACTCGTTAAGTCCCATCAAGAACTTTGAAAGATGTTCCGTAAATTTTTGACCGCTTAACACAAGTAAGAATCGTTCAGAACGACCTTACGTATTGTGGCACCTAAGTGACTCGCCTAGATCGCCTAATCCGTGAAACCGACCCGGCAGGTAATGCAACTAGCTATGAATACGACCTCTCTGATAATTTGACAGCCCTAACCGATCGCAACGGCAACCGCACAGAATTTGCCTACGATGCCGTCAATCGCCAAGTCGCCAGAATTGATGCACTCGGCGCTGTCTTTGAGATGGAATATGACGGGAATAGTAACTTATTGACTGCAAGGGATGAGTTGGGGCGGGAAACTCAGTTTAGTTACGATGGACGCGATCGCCTAACCACACTGATTGATGCCAACCAAGAAGACGTCCACTACACCTACGACCCCTTCGGCAACTTGCTAACGGTCACCGACCAGCTCGACCGAACCACGACCTATACCTATGACGGGATCAATCGCCGCATTGCTGTCGCCGACCCACTAAATCACGTCACCCAGTTTGAGTACGATCCATCTGGCAACTTAATTGCTTTAGTCGATGCTCTCAACCGCCGTACTGAATATCAATATGACGACCTCAATCGCTTGACCCAAACCACAAATCCACTGTTGGATACTGTGGTGACCTCCTATGACGGAGTCGGAAATGTAGTCGCCCTCACTGATGAGCTGAATCGAACCACCGAATACGGGGTTTGAGTAGTAATGGATACTGTTGGCGAAGTCAAAATGGGGTGTCCGTGCCAAAATTTAGCTAATAATTTCTGCTATGTATGAAGCGCTAGGAGGAATGGACTTATGCTACATGTTCAGCCCACTGGCCCAGTGCCAGCCGAAACAGCTCGCATTGCTTATCAGGTATTCCCCAAAGGCAATCGCTATCTAACTCTACGTGATGAACTAGGTTCAATTTATCGCGATCACGATTTTGAAAAGTTATTTCCCACCCACGGCCAGCCCGCACAATGCCCTTGGCGGCTAGCTTTGGTGTCTGTGATGCAGCTTGCTGAAGACCTGTCAGACCGACAAGCGGCAGAAGCCGTCAGAACCCGGATCGGCTGGAAGTACGCTCTGGGTCTGGAGTTAGCTGACTCCGGCTTTGACTTTTCAGTCCTCAGCGAATTTCGCACTCGTTTGCTGAGTGGAAGCCAAGAAGAACAGTTGCTGGAGATACTGCTAGAGCGTCTTCAAGAGAAAGGCTGGCTTAAGGCGGGCGGAAAACAAAGAACAGACTCAACCCATGTCCTAGCAGCTATCCGTAATCTCAATCGATTAGAGAGCGTTGGAGAAACCCTGCGAGCAGCCCTGAACGACTTAGCGACAGTTGCCCCCGACTGGCTGAGGGAGTGGGTCCCCCAAGAATGGTTTGACCGTTACAGCCGTGCCATCGAAGAATATCGCTTACCCAAAGGCATCCCAGCCAGACAAGCTTATGCCGAAACAATTGGTCGTGATGGAATGCAGTTGCTGAGCACGATCTATGACGATGGTCCTGACTGGCTGCGACAAATTCCATCGGTAGATATCTTGCGACAAACCTGGATGCATCAGTACTTTGTGGAAAATGGCAACGTGCGGCTACGTTCTGCAAAAGACTTACCCCCTGCTGGTCAACGTTATGACTCGCCCTATGACCCACAGGCTAGATACGGCAATAAACGCAGCGCCACTTGGACAGGGTATAAAGTTCACCTGACTGAGACTTGTGACGAGCAGAGTCTTCATCTGATCACTCATGTTGAGACGACTCAAGCGCACATTTCAGATACTGACCAGACTCAACGAATCCATGGAGCCTTGGAGCGGAAAGCGCTATTGCCCGAAGAACACGTTGTTGATGCTGGTTACGTCGATGCGACGTTACTGGTAGAAAGCCGTCAAGACTTTGGTATTGAGTTGATTGGTCCGGTTCGCCCCGATGTCAGCTGGCAGTCCCAGGCAGCCAACGGCTATGAGCTCAGTCAGTTTCAGATCAACTGGGAACAACAGCAGGTGACTTGCCCAGAAGGCAAGCAGAGCAAGTGTTGGACATCCTCAAAAGACGCTTGGGCGAATTCAACAATTCACGTAAGATTTTCCCGTACCGACTGCCGCCTCTGCTTACACCGAGGCTTGTGTACGAAAGGCAAATCGGAGCCGAGGTCGCTCACGTTGCGTCCTCAAGCTGAACATGAGGCGATCCAAGCAGTCAGG
>JBCDHF010000068.1:0-14034 GCA_038750375.1 Cyanobacteria bacterium P01_H01_bin.15 | reverse complement strand
GTATTGGTCAACTCGACGAGTTCTTCGCTCAACGTTTAAACGTTCCCACGATACAAGTCGATCCTGTGGCCTCCCTGGCTCTTCGAGTCGAGAAAGATATTGATATTTCTCCCGTCCAGCGTCCGGGCCTGGGTACAGTCCTTGGTTTGGGTCTTCGCGCCATTTGAATCCCTAATTCCTAATGTATAGCCTCGATATTAATTTCCTCAAAGACCGCCATCTTCAGGAAGATCTGAAAACAGGGACTTCAATTCCCGCAGATTCAGACAATAGCGTCTCTTCTAGTTCTCGGGTACCTCTGTTGGCCGGAATTGCTGTCATGCTAATTTTGCCGTTGGCCGCACTAGGCTTCTCTTGGCAAACATCTCGCCGTAATCAAGATTTGCAGCAAGGGATTCAGGAGATTGAAGGTCAAATCCAGCAGTTAAATGCTCAAGATCAACAGCTAGACTCACTCCGATCACAGTTAGAGCAATCTAATGCCCAAACTCAGGCTTATGCCAGTATTTTTAATCAAATTAGACCACTCTCTTCCACACTCCAGGAAGTAACCGAGTTGATTCCAGCCGGTGTTCAACTGAACAGCTTGACCCTCAATTCTGATGAAGTCATTTTGTCGGGTGTGGGTCGGACTTACGATGATGTCAATAATTTTTTATTGTTGGTTCAGGAGTCCCCTTATTTCGCAAAGGATGCTACTCAGCTTTCCTCCTCGTCATTATCTGTTGCTGACTCCAACCAAGGTCTATCGCTTCCTGACGATGTAACTGTGGAGCTGCCCGAAGTCGTTTCTTATAACATTCGTACTCGATTTAGTGGTACACCAGCTTCGGAACTGCTAGAAAAATTTTCTAGTCAAGGTGCAGTCGGCTTGGTGACACGTATCCGTACTTTAGAGAGAGAAGGAGCTATTACTCGATGAGCAGTTTTACGGAAGATCCTCTCAACGAAGAGCCCGTAGTAGAAGAAGTTGCTGAATATCCTGAGTTATTTGGCATCACACTCACTCCAGTGGTCGGGGGAATTTTATGTGCGATTGTCGGCATTTTAGGCGCAGGGTATTTGTTTAGTACTCAGGTTTGGCCGAAGCAAGAAGAGTCCCGTCAGTTAGCCGCTAATCGAGATGCTCGTCAAACTCAGCTCCAGCAGGCACAGTCGACACAAAAAGATCGGCTTAAGGTTGAGCTGGAATCGGAATTGGTCCGAAATCAGGAACGCCAACAGAAAATTCTGAGTTTATTGTCGAGTCCTGCCGCTATTGATACGCTGTTGCTCGATATCAATCAATTCTTATCTCCTAACGATGTCACTTTAGTGACTTATACACCAGGTGATCCGGAGTTGGTCACTGCTTCAGAGTATGGACCACTTGTGCAAAACAAGCTCTATCGTAAGCCAATCACTTTGGAGCTTCAGGGAACCTACGAAAATTTGCAAGCAGCGATCCAAGATATTGAAACATTGCAAACACTCTTGGTGATGCGCAGTTTTGAGATGAGTATTTCCTCCGCTGGTGAAAGCGCTGAGATTGTTTTGAACCAAAATAATGAATTGGTACCAACGCAACCCCCATTGCTGAGGGGCGTGATTGAAATCGACGCTTTGTTACCGGCGTCACCACAGGCGGCAGTAGAGCCGGAGGCAGCGCCACAGACTCAATAGTGGGAATAAATAAATGTGTTGGAATCTCGTGTGATAGTTGTATAAAGCGTTGAGGAGTAGTGGTTGGCTATGGAAAATAGAAATGTTTGGACTGTTCAGAGTAAGTCTAGCTGGATACTGACCGGGTTAGTTTGGAGTTTATTTCAAGCTATCGGCATAAGTGCTGGGATGGCGGTGGAAAGTTTGGATGAATTCTCTGACCTCTCTCTCCAAAATCTTGCTGTGGAATTTCCAGGGCCTTTATCTGCTCGCCCATCAGCCGATAAGCAATCCGCATTACATCCTGCTTTCGAACAGACTTGGCCGGATTTATCTTCGCGACCGGATAGGGCAGCAACGTCCGATTTCCTAGCCGATGGCTTTGAACTTTTTGATCATCTCTCTTCTGGCTCCTTTTCGGATTCTATTCAAGCAGAGAACATTGGTCGTTTTTCTCATTTTGCAGCTGAGTTTTCAAATCAACAGGATATATCTGATTTAGGGTTTTTGCTCGCTCAAAGTCGCCCAGATATTTTAGTCCCTGATCCAGAAATTTTGATTGAGGGGGGCGCCCCGGGTTTATCACCCGGCGTTCCTACCGTATTGCCTGCCCCACCTTTGCTGCCTCGTGCAGCTGCTCCCCCAGTTGGTGATATCGCAGTTTCCAACATCAATACAGCTCCTGATGTTATTGATTTGGGCACAAGTGTGCGTATCCCGAGACTCGTTTTGAGAGATGCGCCGGTGCGTGAAGTTTTATCGTTACTGGCTCAAGCTGCTGGCTTGAACTTGGTGTTTACTGCTGGCCAAGGAGACCAAGCGGAGGAAGCTCAGTCGAATATCTCTTTAGATCTTGCCAATGAGCCTGTGCAAGAAGTATTTAACTCAGTGTTGCTAGTCTCTGGATTCTCGGCTAGTCGTCGCGGTAATACTATTTTTGTCGGTCCCCGCTTACCGGATATGGCTCGTAATCTAATTAGTAGAACGCTTCGTCTTAATCAGGTTGGTACTGAAGCTGCGGCTACGTTTTTAGCTAGCCAGGGTGCAGAAGTGACCCAGGTGATTATTCCAATCTCTGAAATTACTGACCCGGAGACTCAACGAGTGGTTCGACGAGAAGAGCAAGCACCGGAGATTCGGACTCTTACTGTTGATGCTGGCGACGATTCTTTGGCTCCTTTGCTGTTATCAGGATTAAAGGTCACTACTGACGATCGCTTGAACTCGATTACGTTGATTGGTGAGCCGCGCAAGGTCGAGATGGCAAACGCTTTTTTGACCCAATTAGATGCCCGTCGTCGCCAAGTGGCAGTTAATGTAAAGATTGTCGATGTGATTCTTTCCAACGAGCAGGATTTCAGCTCCAGCTTCTCGTTTGGGGTGAACGATACGTTCTTTGTTCAAGATGACGGGGCGGCTACTTTGCGCTTTGGTCAGACAGGACCTGCTGGAACTACTGATATCAATAGCGCAACGGGTCGCCTGAGTAATCCACCGATCATTACGACTCCCGGCGCATTTACCGGAGCAGAAATCTTTTTAGATACGAGCGATCCGATTACTGTTGATAATCTTGGCAACACTAATTTAGTTCAGATTGATAATCGTCCTGGGGCAGCTAATCCACTTCAGATTTTTCCAATTCCGACCTCTGTTTTTCCCGGAGCGCGAGTAGGCGTTACAGATAATCCATTAGTGACTGGTATCACAGAACTCACTTTTCCTGAAAACACTGAAATTACGATTTCAGAAGATGGTACCGTGACTTTCACTGAAGGGTCGGCCGGTGAGGCAACTGTGTCTGCGCCCAGTTTGTTTCAGTTTTCTAAAAACTTTTTAGCTCAAATTGAGGCTCAAATTGTTTCTGGTAACGCTAAAATTCTCACCGATCCGACTCTGGTGGTTCAGGAAGGACAGCAAGCGACTGTACGCTTAGTGCAGGATGTCGTCACAAGTGTAGATACCTCGGTAGATGCGTTGAGTGGAGTCAGAACGATTACACCGGTTATTGGTGAAGCAGGCGTCGTTTTGACGGTTAGTGTTGATCGGATTGATGACAATGGGTTTGTTTCCTTATCTGTCGCCCCGACAGTCAGTTCACTAGGACCTTCTCAAGAGTTTGAGAGTGGTGATGGCGCTAGCAATGCAATTGTATTGCTTCAGCGGCGAGAATTAAGTTCGGGTTTAGTTCGTTTACGGGATGGGCAAACCTTGATTTTGTCGGGCATTATTCAAGAGTCTGATCAAACGACAATTTCTAAGGTTCCTGTATTGGGTGATATTCCTCTCTTAGGAGCGCTCTTTCGCAGTACGAACACAGATACCGATCGCTCAGAGGTAATTATTCTGTTAACTCCGCAAATTGTCGATGAGCGCTCTAATTTTGGCTACAATTACGTCCCTGGCTCAACTACTCGAGAGGAGTTACGTCAGCGAGGGTTCTCCATCCCGGGTAATCCTTATTAAGGAAAAATAGAGTCAAGGCTTAAATAATTATCATGAGTCCTCTGTTTGCAGTGAATTGGGCTTGGGTGATGCCTCATGGCATTATCTTTATCGGCTGTTTGTCCGTGTTTACTGGGCGCCCGATTTTTTTTGAGACCAAAATTGAGAAAATCCTTTCAGAATGGCAACTTCAGCCGATTTTTTCCGTCTGGAAACCTGATTGGGAAATTCTGGAATCCTAGACGATAGGTGAAATCCAGATAAATTAAAGGTTCTAGCGTTCTCTTCCGGATAGTGAGCGATTAGAATAAACCAGTTAAACTCCATGCCTGTCCGACTTTCAGCGATTTTTTACTCAATTTTGTTCAGTGCAGTTTTGATGTGAGATAGCAAAGTGGAATTTGATGGGGTTTTTCGCTCATTTTTCAACTCAATAACACCAATTTAGGAGTGTTTCCATGAATAAAGGCGAATTAGTTGATAAGGTTGCGGAGTCATCTAACGTTACTAAAAAGGACGCTGATGCAGTGATTTCCGCTACGCTTGAGACGATCATTAATGTCGTTTCCTCTGGCGAGAAGGTGACTTTGGTCGGTTTTGGGTCTTTCGAGCCACGGCATCGTAAGGAGCGGGAAGGTCGTAACCCCAAAACGGGCGACAAAATGATTATTCCCGCAACCAGAGTTCCCGCTTTTTCTGCGGGTAAATTATTTAAAGACAGTGTCGCTGATGTTTGAGGCGCAGTAGTGTCCCTAAACAAGCTGCGGCCGATTGCGCTTGGCTGCTCTTATGTGCGCCATTTCTCGTCTCAGACCCCTTCATGGTGGGGATCTATCTTGGGCAGCTGTGACCGCAGATTGCCCAGTACACTCAATATTGGATTTTTCGGCCAACATTAATCCTTTGGGTCCGCCTAAGACGGTTATGTCGGCTTTGCAAAAAGCCCTCTCTACCATATGTCATTATCCTGAGCCGAGTTATCGTGACTTGCGATCACGTTTGGCTGAGATTCATGGTTTGGACTCAGATTGGATTGGTCTGGGGAACGGTGCTGCGGAGTTGTTTACTTGGGCTGCCCGAGAATTCTCTCTGTATTCAGCCAATGTCATCTATATGACCCCGAGTTTTGCTGAGTATACTCGGGCTTTTGGGGCGTTTGGAGTGACGGCTCGATCCGTTCCCTTGTCGATTTTTGATCCCCGTTCGGATTCTGAGGATACTGTACGGTCGGTTTTGCAAATCTTGCGTACCTCCCAGACTCAGTTTGGCGTTTGGCTAAATAATCCTCACAATCCGACCGGCCGGTTGTGGTCTCAAGATGATTTGTTTCCTCTGCTTCATTCTGGAGGGTTGGTTTTGGTGGATGAAGCGTTTATGGATTTCGTGGAGCCATCGAAAAGCTTGCTGAACTGGGTATCAGATTTTCCGAATCTGATCGTGGTGCGATCACTTACTAAATTTTATAGTTTTCCAGGTTTGCGCCTAGGGTATGTTGTTACTCACCCTGAGCGAAATTCTCGTTGGCGGCAATGGCGTGACGCCTGGCCCATTAATAGTTTAGCTGTAGCTGCAGGATTGGCCGCTGTGGATGATTTTGAATTTCAGAAACAAACATTGGCTTGGTTACCGAAAGCGCGTCAAGCTTTATGGTCAGGGCTGAGGGCAATTCCGGAGCTTACTCCTCTGCAAAGTGCCACCAACTTTTTGTTGATTAAAACTTCCGTTCCGGGATCTCTCTTACAACGAGAATTGTTACTAAGAGCGCAAATTTTAGTCCGGGATTGTTTGAGTTTTCCAGAATTAGGTGAGGATTATATTCGGGTCGCAGTCCGAGAGGAGCCAGATAATGAGAGATTGTTATCAGCTCTGGGGTTGGCGATGGAGCGTTTACGCGAGGTTTAACGAGACTCTTGGCGGTTGAGTATGACTTGATCATATTGGGTGATACTCCCGAAGGACGATATGCCTCAGCTTTGGCGATCAATTATCAAGCACGAGTTGCCTTGATAAGGGGTGTTTCGTCTGTTGCGATAGATCAGACTGGAGTAGTTTCAGATTCGGCTGACCTCGGGGATCCTGTTGATTTAGAGAGGTTGGGTGTTGAGGTTATTCATAGTCAGGGGGTGTTGACTCGAGTTCGACAGAAGCTCGGGGTTTGGGTTGGAGAGACGGGTCGATTGTTGCAAGGGCGCGCTTATCTGTTAGCCAGTGGAGCTTTGGCTCAGAGCGCTAGCTCTCCGAAAATATCGAGGTTAGATGAAGCAGAATTAGCTGAGTCGGATCTCTCTGCTCTGCCTGACCGCATTGCGATCGCGGGGCGTCATGTGAATTGTTTTCGCTGGGCTCAGAAATTGCGAGCAGCCGGGAAAACAGTCCATCTGCTATTGGGTGATTTGGATTGGCAAGGATTAGAGCTTTTTTTCCAGCGACGGGTTTTGAGTTGTCTTGAGGCTCAGGGAATCCAGATTTTTGCCCAGCATGGCCGTGAAGATGTCAGCGAAAAAGGTGATCTTATTCGTTGGTCAATTGAGAAGTTACCCACTTCTCCGATAATAGAAGCAGACGTAATCATAGATATTAGTCATTGGTTACCGAACTTGACGGCGGTTGATTTGAGTCAGCTGTCTTTGAGCCCTGAATCAGGCCGATTGCGTATTTCTGCAACTTTAAGAACTCATCATGCTCGTGTCTGGGCATGTGGTACTCTGCTCGGTTTGGAAGGGGATGCCATTTTGCGAAGTGCTGAAGTTGCAGTGGTTAATGGGCTATTGGGTCGTCGCTGTTCTTTTGAGCCTGAGCCATGTCTGCATCAAGTGCCCGTTGCTCCTCCGATTTTGTGGGTGGGCCTAACAGAAGAGAACTTTAAACAGCGATTCTCGGAAAAACAATTGGGCGTTTTGTGGTGTTCTTGGCGATCGCCGACTGGGGAGCATAACTTAGGCAAGATCCTTTGGCATAAATCCAGTGGTCAATTTTTGGGTGCTCATTGGGAAGGGGCTGCCGGAGCCGACGTATTAGCTCAGCTAGCCGTATTGCAGGCGAATCAGCGCTCTTTATATCGTGCTTCAATAGTTGGGAGTAGTATACAAGTCAGTCCTTTGCCTGTCTTGCTTCAGCGGATACGCGGTCAGCGACTCTCCCAACGGTTTTGGTACCCTTGGCTGGCAAGTTATTTCTTTTGGCAACGACAGGGGGCAAAGTCATGACCAACGGTCTGTTTTTGGTGTTGGAAGGCATTGATGGATCGGGAACCTCGACGCAAGCTGAACTGCTCAAGCAATACTGGCAAGATCACGGTGGTCACGCTGTTATTTCTCCTGAACCGTCGGCGGGTCCAATTGGTGTTTTGCTCAGGCAGGTTTTAAAAGACCGAGTGCGAATGTGTGAAGCGCCAGACCAGTTCAACGAGCAGTTAGCCTATCTTTTCGCCGCGGATCGCCATGATCATCTCTATAATCCAATTGACGGCGTTAATAAGTTAGTACAAGATGGATTTCTTGTAATTAGTACGCGTTACTATTTTTCTTCTTTGGCTTATAACTGTAGGAATCCAGAAGAGTTTGCCTTTGTGCAAGCTTTAAATCAGCGTTTTCCAGCTCCAGACTTAACTTGTTATGTTGATATTCCTGTGACCGTTTCTATGGCGCGTTTGCAGTCTCGCTCTCATCGTGAAATCTACGAGCATCCAGAAAAGCTTACTCAGGTGCGCCAAAATTACCAAAATATCTTCCAAAATTTTGACGGTCTATGGCAGCAGATTGACGGATGTCAAACACCCGAACAAGTATTTACTCAAATTCTGGCGCTCATTCGTCAACATTATCCTCATTGCCTAAATTGGTAATATGTCCGCATCGCCACCTGTTATTCAAAAAATTCAAAAGCTATTGCGATTAGCGAGCTGTGAAGCAGCAAACGAGAATGAGGCAGCGGCGGCGGCTCAAAAAGCGCAAGGATTACTTTTGGCACACAATCTGACTTTGGAGGCAGTTTGGGCTGAGAATTCTAAATTTTTCGGTGAGAATCCGATTGGGGAATATTGTTTAGAACGAGGGCATCGGCGCAAAGTTAAATGGAAAGCCATTCTCTTGGCTGCGATCGCAAAAGCGAACGGCTGTTACGAATTTAGCCGTGGACCGATGCTTTACGTTGTTGGTCCTGAAACTAGTGTCGAGGTTTGCGCTCTGACCTACGAATACTTGGCTAGTATCATTGTCCGGGTTGCGAAAGCTGAACCGCCGGATCGGTCCTGGCGTAATGCATTTCGTCTAGGTGCTGCTAGGCGTTTGGGTGAGCGGCTTGTGCAGCAGCGCTATCAATGGGAGCAAGACGGGCTGGAAACTGTTCACCAGCCAGCCCTGGTTGTCCGTTCTCATTACAATCAACTAGAACAAGCGGTTGCCGACTTTCTACAATATGTTTACGGTGAGCGTGAGTTCAGCTTAGATCGTTCTCCCCAATATTCGAATGTAAGCGGTTATGTGGCCGGTCGTTCCGCGGCTGAAACGGTTAACCTCAATATTGAGGCGGGATCGGAAACCTCTATGCTTGAAAGGACGGTTGCGTCAGCTAATTCTTAGAACTATTACTCAGCTGAACCGGTATTTTGACGTCTGAGAATTGCCATATCGCCTAGGATAGCTGTAGTTGAATGGCAACAGTTGGGATTATGAAGTCTTCTGAAAATCCAATCTATCCTGTGCGTTGGCAAGGGGGTAAAGCATTACTGATTGATCAGCGGCGATTGCCCGCGGAATACACCGTGGTTGAAATCAGCCGCTCCACAGATATGGCTGAGGCAATTCGTCATATGGTCGTTAGAGGTGCTCCTGCAATTGGTGTTGCGGCTGCTTATGGGATGTATCTGGGCTCAGAAGAAGTGAAGACAGATCAGCGCCGTGAACTATTGGACTATCTAGAAACTGTTGCTGCTACTTTGCGTTCGACCCGGCCGACTGCAGTTAATCTCTTCTGGGCGATTGGTCGAATGTTGAGCGTTGCTTATGAGACCTTGGGCTCCGTCTCTGAATTGCGTGCGGCACTGTTAGAGACCGCCCAAATTATCCAGGCGGAAGATCTCAAGACTTGTCAAGCGATCTCTCAGCATGGGCTTGCCGTTTTGCCGTCTACTGAGAATGGGTTAACCCTCTTGACTCATTGTAATGCCGGTGCCTTGGCTACCGCTGGTTATGGGACTGCGCTGGGTGTGGTCCGAGCTGCTTGGAGTGCTGGACGTTTGGCTCGACTCTACGCGGACGAAACTCGGCCCCGCCTGCAAGGAGCCCGACTCACCACCTGGGAGTGTGTTCAAGAAGGCATCCCCGTTACCCTCATTACGGACGGCATGGCCGCCCATTGCTTTTGGCAGGGTCTGATTGATGCAGTTGTGGTCGGGGCGGATCGTATTGCCGCTAATGGAGACGTTGCCAACAAAATCGGCACCTATGGTTTAGCGATCTGCGCCCATGCTCATCAGATTCCCTTTTATGTCGCAGCGTCTCTGTCAACTATTGATTTTGAGCTAACTGAAGGCTCTCAAATCCCCATTGAAGAGGGGGATTCATCAGAAATATCTCTCTTTGGGAAGAGTCCGATTTGCCCTGATGGGATCGGTTTCTATAATCCTGCCTTCGATGTCACGCCCGCTCACCTCGTTACCGGTATCATCACCGAGCATGGTGTTTTTAATCCTGCTGAGCTGCATCAGTTAGGTCCTGATGAGCTGACGGTGTCGTCCTCCTAGACTGCTGCTTAAAAAATTGGTTTTATGATTCGACCATTGCGAAATTTATCACTGAGTTTTGTCGGCCTCTTGGTGATTGTATGGACCAGTGCCTGTAGTGAAAATGCTCAATTCCCCGTTGATGAAGCATTGACTAACGCTAGTCGTCAGTCAAAAGAAAGCGCGGTTAGCGACGCCCCGATTTCTGGACCTCCAGAAGATGAGTCCCTGCCTTCGGATTCCACGCCAGTACTCGAGCAACCACTAGACTTGCCAGAAACTCCCTCTGAATCCGTCTCTCAAGAAAATTTAGCTGATCCGATTACTACCTCAGATCTCGAAACTGGGTCCGAATCATCTCCACTGACAGCTGAGCAACTCGACCAAGTGCCTGTTTCAATTCGTCCCTATGTCAAGGAATTAGCTGCTTTGGGCGTTCTTGCGATCGCAAATGAACCATTTGTACCTAACGCACCTATCTCTCGGCGCTTATTTGCCCGTTGGTTGATTGAGACTCATAATCTTTTTTTTGCAGATCAGACCTCTCAACAACTTCGGCTCGCGAGTCCTAATGAGGAGCCCATCTTTACCGATGTGCAATCGGATAATCCTCAATTTCCATATATTCAAACTCTCGCTCAGACCGGCATTGTGTCTTCTCCCCTGGCTGGGGATGGTACTGCGACACGATTTATGCCCGATAAGCCTCTGACTCGAGAAACCTTGTTGAAGTGGAAGGTCCCGCTCGATCGCCAAGCTGGCATCGGGCCCGCTACTTTGACTCAAATACAGCAAACCTGGGGATTTCAAGACGCGACTCAAATTCAGCCTCAAGCTTATGGCGCTTTAGTAGCAGATTATGAAAACGCAGAGCACAGTAATGTTCGTCGCAGCTTTGGTTTTACGACCCTGTTTCAGCCCGAAAAAATAGTCACTCAGGCCGAAGCTGCAGCGGCTTTATGGTCTTTTGGTCTCCAAGCGCAAGCCGTTACCGCTGAGCAGGTCCTACAGAACAGTGACCCATCAGAGCCGCTTCAAAGTCAGTGATAGAATGCCCCTAATAATATCCAATCGATAAAGCCTGTTCAGCTGGACTCTCAACAGTCAGGTGACTTTAAAGTCTGCTTCTCAATTTTGCCCAATTAATGTAAGGGATGATTGCCGGACAGAGTCTAAAGGTTTGGGCTGAAATCTTCAATTTGATTGAACTTAATTGAAATTAACGAGGCGAGAAAAATTTATGCGTGCAGTCCTTATGGCGGGTGGCTCTGGAACCAGGCTGCGTCCCCTTACCTGCGACTTGCCCAAGCCCATGGTGCCTCTGTTCAATCGCCCGATCGCAGAGCACATCATCAATCTTCTTAAGCGGCACGGCATTGATGAGGTTGTTGCCACTCTCTATTATTTGCCCGATGTGATGCGGGACTATTTTCAAGATGGACAGGATTTTGGCGTGGAGATCACATACGCGGTGGAAGAGGAGCAGCCCTTAGGAACCGCTGGTTGCGTCAAAAATATTCAAGAACTTTTAGATGATACATTTCTCGTTATTAGCGGAGACAGTCTGACTGACTTCAATCTGCAAGCTGCTATCGATTTTCATCGTGCCCAGGGTTCTAAAGCCACGCTCATTCTGGCGCGAGTGCCTAATCCTGTTGAATTTGGTGTTGTTATTACTGATGAAGCTGGGCGGATTACGCGCTTTCTCGAAAAACCTTCAACTAGCGAAATTTTTTCGGATACTGTCAACACTGGAACCTACATTTTGGAGCCAGAAGTTTTAGAATACCTGCCTGCCAATGAAGAAAGTGACTTTTCCAAGGATTTATTTCCCTTGCTTTTAGCCAAAGAAGAACCGATATTTGGCTTCGTCGCGAATAACTACTGGTGCGATGTCGGTCACTTAGATGCCTATCGGGAAGCTCAATATGATGGGCTACATCGCAAAGTGATTCTTGATCTCGCGTACGAAGAGCGTTCTCCTGGCATCTGGATTGGTCCCGATTGCTTCATTGATTCCACCGTGAAAATTCAAGCGCCTGCACTCATCGGTAGTAACTGTCGCATTGGGCCCCGCGCGACTATTGAGGGGGGAACGGTGATTGGCGATAATGTAACTATTGGTGCTGACGCCGAACTCAAACGTCCCATTATTTGGAATGGCGTGATGATTGGTGATGAAGCTCATCTGGCTGCTTGTGTGGTTGCTCGCGGAGCCAGAGTAGAGCGGCGATCACAGATTTTAGAAGGCGCGGTCGTCGGACCACTTTGTGGGGTTGGTGAGGAAGCTCAGATCAGCGCAGGCGTGAGGGTTTGGCCCAACAAACGTATTGAATCCGGCGCAATTCTAAACATCAATTTAATTTGGGGCAATACCGCCCAGCGCAATTTGTTTGGTCAGCGTGGTGTGGCGGGTTTAGCGAATATTGATATTACCCCAGAATTTGCTGTAAAGCTTGGAGCTTCCTATGGTTCAACCCTAAAACCTGGCTCTCAAGTTTCGGTATCGCGAGATCAGCGCAGTGTCTCGCGTATGGTAAGCCGCTCTCTCATTGCCGGATTAATGTCAGCGGGAGTTAATGTTCAAAATTTAGAACAAACAGCTTTACCTATTGCGCGAACGATGATTCCGACTCTTGAAGTCGTAGGGGGAATTCATGTTCGGCTGCACCCTGACCGACCAGACTCGATCTTGATTGAATTTTTCGACTATCAAGGCATTAATATCCCCAAATCGAAAGAAAAGAAGATTGAGGGTGCCTACTTTAAAGAAGATTTACGCCGGGTGTCGATTCCCGATATCGGCAACATGTCCTATCCATCCCAACTTATTCAGTCCTATAGCCAGAGTTTTGAGCAATATCTCAACGTTGACGCAATTCGTAGCAGCGGTTACAAGATTGTAATTGATTATGTTTATGGTGTATCGGGTGCTGTGCTTCCTCAACTGCTCGCAAAATTCGGATGTGATGCCGTTGTTTTGAATGCCAGTCTTCGGCAAACTGCTGTGTCTAGCCAGGAGCGAGAAAAATTGCTGATTCAGTTAGGTCACGTTGTCGAAGCCTTGCGAGCTAACTTAGGCGTTCAGGTCTCGGCGAATGGTGAACAATTTATTGTGGTGGACGAGGCGGGGCTTGCCATCAGAGGTGAGGCTCTGACTGCCTTGATGGTCAACACTATCCTGACGGCTCATCCTCGCGGCACCGTTGTCGTCCCGGTTCAGGTTTCCAGCGTGGTCGAACAAATTGCTCGGCGCCACGATGCTCAGGTAATCCGGACCAAAGCGAATCCAACTTCAATTATGGAAACGGCTCAAAGCAATCCGAACGTTGTATTGGGCGGCAGTGGTGAAACTGGATTTATTTTTCCCCAACTTCACCCTGGATATGATGCCATGTTTAGCATTGCTAAGTTGATGGAAATGTTAACCTTACAGGCACGATCGCTGGTTCAGATTCGGTCTGAACTACCTCGAGTTTGCTATCGCTCCTATACGATGCGATGTCCCTGGGTTGTTAAAGGTGCTTTAATGCGTCACTTGGTTGAAACCCACCCCCCGGAGTCTTTAGTATTGATCGATGGTGTAAAAATAGTAGATCCGCGGAATGATAACTGGGTCTTGATTTTGCCTGATGCCGGGGAGCCGCTAGTCCATATCTATGCAAACTCTGATGATAAAGATTGGGTTGATACCAGCTTGAAGACTTATCGTCAGCGCGTGCAAGAATTTATCGAGCGCGAACAAGGCATTGATGAACCGACTTTAGGATAAGGAGATATTTTTATGAATAGTTGTGTCTTAATGGCTACGGTCGCGTCCGCCCCAGAACTACGCTACACCCAAGATAATCAGACACCTGTGACTCATCTGCTGGTCGAGCTTCCGGGTCTTCGTCCTGACGATCCTGTCTCTTCTTTACGGCTTGTAGGTTGGGGTAATTTAGCTCAAGAAATTGATCAGTCTTTCAGTCCCGGTGATCGTGTTATTGTGAGCGGGCGGTTAACCATGAATACCGTCGATCGCCCAGAGGGTTTCAAAGAGAAGCGTGCGGAACTGACGGTCTCTCAAATATATGCCGTGGATTCAGCAACCACTGCCCCTGAATCATCTTCTTCAACTCTTGAGAAACCGACAGCGTCTATGCCGAATGTGAACGAGCCAACGGAAGTTGCAACTCCTAACTTGGATGACATCCCTTTCTAGGGGTTAATATGCCCCCTTTTAC
>JBCDHF010000067.1:0-14587 GCA_038750375.1 Cyanobacteria bacterium P01_H01_bin.15 | reverse complement strand
GCTCGTCGAGCCGCAGTCCAGGGCTGTTCACAAGTTAAAGTTTTGCCTTTGTTTTTATCTCCTGGCGTTCATGTCCAGGAAGATTTGCCGACTGAACTTGCGATTGCCCACCAAATTTTAGGCGCCAGTATTGAACTAGACCTGATGCCTCACCTTGGTCACACTCAGGAACATTGGCAACGGTTTTTTCAAAGATTGTTTTCCCGTTGGGATCCCTCGGCTGCCAAGGTTTTGCTTGCTCACGGTAGCCGTCGTCCAGGCGGCAATCAGCCCACTTTTAACCTTGCTACGACCTTGAACGCCTATCCGGCGTTCTGGGCAACTGAGCCCAGGCTGACTCAGCAGCTGGAGACCCTGGCTCAAACTGGAATTTCACAGGTCGTGATTGCGCCTTATTTCCTATTTCCGGGTCGAATTACTCGCGCGATTGTTTCGGAAGTCGAGCAACTACAAGCTCGCTTCGCATCAATGCAATTGACGCTCTCTCAGCCCCTGAACAACCACCCTCACCTTCTTGACCTCATTATTTGGCAACTTAAGCCTGAGTCATTTGCGATCGCAGCCAACTAATGACCATTCATAGTTTCTTGAATTGAGTTTCCTGATTGAACCCCCAACCTTCATGGCTTCAGACTCTTCTAAAATTCCTGGCAAAGTTTATTTGGTCGGCGCGGGTCCTGTTGATCCCGGCTTATTCACGCTTAAAGGCAAAACTCTACTAGATCATGCGGATGTGGTGATTTATGACGCGTTGGTGAGTCCCGAAATTCTGGCCATGATTAACTCCCGGGCCGAAAAAATCGATGCAGGGAAACGTCGCGGTCGCCACTCGAAAAGCCAAGCCGAAACCACCCAGCTACTGATCCATAAGGCTCAAACTGCGGCCATTGTCGTTCGCCTCAAAGGGGGTGATCCGTTTGTTTTTGGCCGCGGCGGCGAAGAAATGGTGGAACTGATTCGAGCGGGCATCTCCGTTGAAGTGGTACCGGGGATCACAGCTGGCGTGGCGGCTCCGGCCTATGCCGGCATTCCCATTACTCATCGAGACTATAATTCCGCCGTCACGTTTGTGACTGGTCACGAAGCGACCGGGAAATATCGTCCGGAAGTGAACTGGCAGCAAATTGCTCAAGGAGCCGAAACGATCGTCGTCTATATGGGTGTCCACAACCTGCCGCAAATTGTCAGTGGCTTAATCAGTGGTGGTCTCAGTGATGAAACGCCGGTCATGCTAGTGCGCTGGGGGACTCGACCCGATCAAACGGAGCTGTCCGGGATCCTGGGCAACATTGTCACTAAAGTCGAAGAAACAGGCTTTTCCGCCCCCGCGATCGCAATTGTCGGTCGCGTGGTAGAACTGCAATCGCTACTGAGCTCTGCCCGACCCCCCTCACTGCCACTTAGTTAACTGAATCGTTAATTTTTAAATTGAATTCGGTTGCGCTAAAACGTGTTTTAGCTAACTACGTCCAAATGACTAGTCCTCTATAGACAGGGGCTATTTTTTGAACTCCACCCCAGATGTGGGGACATTTGTCAATGAGGCTCAAACTCTGCCCTCGTAAATTGTTGACCGATCGCCTCACTGCGCCCATTAGTACGTATGTATGGGTGTAATTAGCCTGAAACTTTTTGAGCGTGGCAGCGTCCGCCATATCAATAGACGCCCTGCGTAAACAACTCAGGAATTTAGCGACCGCGACTTTCGAAAAGGGGCGGTCGCGTGTCAGAGCGCCTTGAAATCAAGCAACTCAGGCGAGATATTCTAAGCGAGCTGGCGCGGCGATAAGCCCAAATACTGCTGTGAAGACAGGGGCATTGTGAGTCAGATGCCGGGATAATCGTGCGCTCTCGCGCTAAACGTTACCTGGATTTCTGAACTGGCTCACTGCATCAATTTTGGATTGCCTTTGACTGTTGAGGTAAACATGTCTGCTGTTCCCTCTCGTTCTGAACTGCCCCGGCATTCACGACGACGCAACAATGTTCATACACTCCCGGAACGTCCTCCGTTACCGCTATGGCTGCGGCTGTTTTCTGTGGTGCAACGGGGAACCAGTATTTTCACGTTTGGCTTAGTCGTCGGCATGTTGTTTATCTACAGCCGCACCACCGATGCTCCGGAACAGTGGAATAAAGCGTACAAAACCTTGATGGATTTGGAGCGAAGTGAGCGGCAGCTGCTGGGGGTAAACGAAACTCTTAAAGAGCAGCTGTCTCAAGAAGCGCTCAGTGGCAAAGCAAACCTTGTAGACCCGGAGCCCAGCCGCATTTTGTTTGTGCCAGCGAATCCTGCACCGGATTTTGACACCGTTGTGTCGACAGCCGCTGACTCCGCTGAGCTGGCCCTCGAGCCACTTCTACCTGCCAGCGTGAAACTTTCCCCGACAGATCGCCCTCTTGCTTACTGATTCTGTTGGTTAATTTCTGTCGATTCATTCTGTCGCTGACCTAATTCTTGGGGTCTGGGTTCACACGCCATGTATAACGATCACCCTCCTTTCATTCCCTCGGATACTGCCTCCCCCGAGACTCCGGTTTGGTCAAATCCGACGGCAGACTATTCAGAAACACAACAGGCTCCGCCGCGATCACAAACGCCATCTCGGGCCAAACCTCAGACTTCGACACTTCCAACCCTGCGACCCCTATTGGTTTGGGGTTTATTGGTTGCTAGCACCATTGCCCTCGGTGGGCGAGCCTATCGCTTGCAGGTGGTGGGCAGTCCAGACTTACAAGCTAAAGCGACCGTTCAACAAACCATGAGTCTGCGGCCGTATCTGCCTCGGCGAAAGATTGTGGATAAAAACCATAACGTCATCGCCTCAGATCGGCTGGTTTTTAGTTTGTATGTGCATCCCCTTATGTTTTCGGCTTCAGAGCAGGAAATCGCGGAGACGTTAGCACCCTATCTAGAAGATCACACCGTTGAAACGCTTCTGGCTAAATTCAAGGAACAAGACACCGGAATTCGCCTATCGCGAGGGTTAAGCGAGGGAGCCGCCCGTCAGCTCAAGCGCTTCCTCCAAAAAGAACGCTGGGAAGGCATTGATCTCGAACGGCAGTATGCTCGCTACTATCCCCACGGAACCACCTTTGCTGAAATTACCGGCTATGTGGACGGCGATCATCAAGGTCAAGCGGGGATCGAATATGCGCTCCAAGACAAGCTTGAGCAAGCGCCTGCTAGCTACGTGGTACGGCGAGATGGTTCTGGACAGATTTTGCCAGCAGGCGTCCCTGCGGGACTGCTCGATTTTGACGATCGCTCCCTGCAGCTCACGTTAGATCTACGGCTCCAGCAGGCTACTCGCAAAGCACTGCGCAAAACCATGGCGAAATATAGCGCTAAACACGGCGCAGTCTTGGTGATGGATGTCCGGGACGGGTCGTTGGTGAGCATGGTCTGTGAGCCGACCTACGATCCCAATCGCTACTGGGACGCTGATGTTTCTTTGTTTAAAAATTGGGCGGTCACCGATCTTTATGAGCCAGGTTCGACTTTTAAGCCGATCAATGTAGCGATCGCGTTAGATGAAGAAGTGGTTACCCGCCATTCCATGATTAATGACACGGGCAGTGTTCGCATTGACGGTTGGACGATAAATAACCACGATTTTCGGGCGCGCGGCTACGTCGGTATTCCGCTGATTTTGCAGCAGTCAAGCAATATTGGCATGATTGGTATTATGTCCCGGCTCAATAAGACTAAATATTACGAGCGGCTACGGGGTCTTGGAATTGGGGATCCCATCGGGTTTGAGTTGCCAGGCGAAACGCCGACTTACCTAAAACCCCAAGACGTCTTTACGGAGCGCTCCATCGAAGCAGCCACGGCCGCCTTCGGTCAAGGCTTGTCGCTGACCCCCTTAAAGCTGGTTCAGCTCCACGCCGCGATCGCAAATGGAGGTCGACTGGTTACGCCCCATCTGGTGTCCGGAATTGTGAATGCGGAGGGAGAGACGACCTGGCGACCTGAATTAACGGAAAAGCAGGTGTTTAAGCCCGAGAATAGCCAAATTGTCTTGGAAATGATGGAGACCGTAGTGACGAACGGTAGCGGTAAATCTTCTCAGATTCCGGGCTATCGCATTGGCGGAAAGACAGGAACCGCTCAAAAAGCGCGTCCCCGGGGCGGATATATTCCCGGCGCAAAAATTACTAGCTATGTTTCTCTGTTTCCAGTGGATGCGCCTCGGTATGCGGTCGTAGCCGTTGTCGATGAGCCGCAAGGGGGCAATACCTTTGGGTCCACCGTCGCTGCGCCAGTGGTTAAGGAAGTAATGGAAGCGATTATTACGACCCAAGGAGTTCCTCCCTCAGACGCAGCCGCTGCTCGGGCGGGCGAGAAACAGAAGCCCTAGTAAGCAAGAATTTTTAGGGATTCTCTGGTTCACTATCGGCAGCTTCTGCGATCGCATTAACTTTGCTTAACAATTGATCGGGCTGAATGGGCCGAAGGAGATAGTCATTAAAACCGAAGGCTTGAAGCTCTGACCAGTTATCGGGTTCGGCTGCACAAACTAGCCAGATCTGTGGTTGGAGCGGCAATGTTTGCAAATAGCGGGTAATTTCGCCGGCATTGATGACATGCTCATCCAGAATGACCAAGAGCGGCTGCAAGAGTTCAATCTGATTGGCGGCAGTGGGGCTATCAACAAGCCACACTGCCCCGTATTTGGCATTGGTCAAAATTTCACAGATAATCGACGCAGCCAATTCTTCCGGTTCAACTAGCACAATAGTCTGGCTGGTCGGGCCCACCTCGCCCGCTGGCGCAGGGACAGGCGCTGGCGGAACAGGTGTAACTTCGAGCTGATTGGGAATGCGAATCGTAAAAGTCGTGCCCTGACCGACAACTGACTGAACCTCGATTTGTCCTCGGTGCATCTCCGCCAATTGTTTGACGAGTGCCAGCCCTAGCCCAATACCGCTGTAGGTCCTCTCTGGAGCCCGTTCTAGCTGTTGAAATGTTTCAAAGAGGAGGGGGAGCTTTTCCGCATCGACCCCGATCCCGGAATCCTCGACTTGAAAATAGACCTCATTTTGTGATCGCCAAATTCTTAAAACAACCAGACCGTTGCTGGGCGTGAATTTAATGCCGTTATCGAGAAGCTGAATCAGCATCTGCTCAATGCGCCCAGAGTCTCCGGCGAACACATCTTGAGAGTAGGGCACCCGAAAATCTAATTCGAGGTTCATTTGCTTAAGATTTGCCCGATCTTGTACGGCCGAAATCACCCGGCGAGCACTCAGGATGAGGGAAAATTGGCGCACATTTAGCAAGGATTTACCGGTCTGTAGCTCTGAGAGATCAAACAGGTCATCAATTAAAGTGAGTAGCCGCCGGCCGCTATTTTGGATGGATTGGAGATAGCGTCGTTCTTTATCGGCGGGGATGATCTTATCGAGCTTGCGCCAATGGAGCAGGGTGTTGGAGAGCCCAATTACGCTAGTCAGAGGTGTTCGTAGCTCGTGACTAAGGTTCCGCAAAAAGTCGTTCTTGGCCTGGCTCGCCATCTCTGCCGCAATCAATGCCGTTTGCAATTCTTCCGCCCGCTGATTAACCTGCGCTTCTAAGCGGTCCTGCTGAACTTGTAACTGCTGGAAGGATTGGGCTTGATAAACCGCGATCGCAAGATAGTCAGCAACTTGCCGAAGAAATTTAATTTCCCGCTGCCGCCATCGTCGGGGTCTGTAGCAAGCGTGGGCAATCAAAAAACCCCAAAGCTGCTCCTTGACAAGAATGGGCATCACCAACTTGGCCCGAATTTTGAGCCGCTCCATGAGCTGACGTAAACAGGGCGTCATGTTGGCATTCTGGACATCATCAACCGCCAGAGAAAACCCCCGCCGATAGCGATCCCGACAGTCAGGATTTTGAGAGAAACAGGTTTCGTCGTTGAAATAGAGAATGGACGGGATATCTGGACCAGCGACTGCTTCAAAGGTCACGGTGTCGTAGCGTTGAGGCTCAGCGGCACCCGGCTCAGATGTTTCTGGAGTAGAAACCTCAAGCTGATAAATCACCAAGCGATCTAGCTGTAAGAATCGTCTAACTTGCTCGATAGTGAGCTCAATAATCTCAAAGCCTGCCTGGTTTTCTCGGATTTGGAAACTGACTTCTTCTAAAATGCGCGCCTGAATCTGCTGCGCTTGCTGGGCTTCTCGAACCAGTTCTGTCTGCCCAAAATTGGGATAGTTCGTTGCAATCGTTTCCGCACCCAAGCGTTCTGGCGTCAAGACTTCCATGACTTCTAGCCAAAAAGCCATCGACAGGTTTCGCGCAACTTCGGCTTGGGAACGCCAGCGAGCCAGCGCTAACTCAGTTTCACCGGAAAGCGTTTGTTGCTCCAGCCGCTCAGCTAACGTATCCAAAAAATCTGCGATCGCATCCGGGGAGGGAGCAATCATGGCCTCATACCGACCGCCACTCAAGACATTGCCGAGCAGTAACGCATTGACTTCCGGACCCAAGAGCAAATGAAACCGCTCTCGCTCTGCGGCGGGAACAGTCTCCCGAGTAAGATCCGCATCGGTCACGAGAACGGTGTCTCTGTTATCTTGTTGAGCCACCCGTTGCCAGAGCTGGCACAACTCCTCAAACTTACTGTCTGAAACAATGCGACGCAGAACCTCAGCCATTGAAAACAAGCAAACAACAAAAAATAAGGATTAGCTAACTTACAGAATTACTTTTCTGAGCCCACTAGGTATGAATCCCTAATCAATTTTTAAGATTTATAAACTTGAGTTAAGAGATTATGCATCGTCTTGCGTCTCGCCCCGGTGGTTGGCAGCCCGATCAAGGGGGCGTCTTTATCAGTGAGCAAACCCCTGCCCCGATTGTGTTTCTGTCGGCGGCGGATACGGATATCCAAACGTTAGGAGCCGCACTAACTCAATTTCCAGACTCGTTTCCGGCGATTCGAGCGCTGAATTTGTTACAGCTCCAGCAACCGTTCAGTATCGACGAATACGTTGATTCGGTGTTGGCCAAGGCCGAGGTTGTGATTGTTCGACTGCTAGGTGGGCGGGCCTATTGGAGCTATGGACTGGAGGTTCTGCAAAAGATAACAGCCAGTCTATGGATTATGCCAGGGGACGAAAATCCGGATCTCGCCTTGATGGATCAATCGACCGTGCCTTTGACGGCTGTGGATCGGTTTTGGCGCTATCTGCTAGAGGGGGGGGCAACTAACTTTGCCCAGGCGCTGCGATACCTCAGCGATGAGGTGTGGGGCACTCATTATCAGCCCGCGTTACCGGAAGCAGTTCCCCGCGTGGGAGTTTATCCTCAGCCTCAGAGTCAGTCCCCAGAATTGCCTCGAGTCGGCATTTTGTTCTATCGCGCCCATTATTTATCGGGCAATGTCAGCGCCATTGAGGTGTTAAGCCAGGCGTTGCTTCAAGTCGGTCTGGTGCCGGTTGTAGTGTTCGTCTCCGCGATGCAGGACTCCAGCGTTCGCCAAGAGGTGTGGCACATTCTGCGATCGCAAAACATTGAGATCTTGATCAACACCACCAGTTTTTCTTGGCAGCGCTTGGAGAATCACGCACAAGCTCCCGATTGGCTGCCTTTGGATGTGCCGATTTTGCAGGCGATTCTCAGCAGTAGTCCGGAAAGTGATTGGGTCGAGAGCTGGAGTGGGTTGACTCCTCGGGATGTGGCGATGAATGTGGCTTTACCCGAGGTCGATGGTCGATTAATTACTCGCGCGATCGCGTTTAAACAAAGCAACTTTTTCCATCCTCAATTAGAAACTGAGATTGTTACGTACCAAGCTATTCCGGATCGTTTGACTTGGTTGGCGAAACTGGCTGCGAACTGGGTTCAACTCCGGCGAACAGCCGTTTGCGATCGCAAAGTTGCGCTGATTTTGGCGAACTATCCCAACCGAGACGGTCGGCTGGCCAATGGGGTGGGCTTGGATACTCCGGCGAGCTGTATAAAAATCCTTAATGCTTTACAAGAAGAGGGATATGACTTGAAGGATTTTCCCGCATCTTCTTCAGACCTGATCGATGCCCTGACCGCCGGGCCTACCAATGATCCGGAAGGGCGCGCAATTCGTTCTGCAAAGCAAATTCTCTCACCACAAGTTTTTCAACGCTTCTGGCAGCAGCTCCCGACAGCCGTAAAAGATCGCTTAGTCATGCGTTGGGGCGAACCGGATCTCACAAAAAGCTATGTGATTCCCGGGCTCAATTTAGGAAACGTGTTCATTGGCATTCAGCCGTCGCGAGGCTATGACCGAGATCCGAGTCTGAACTACCATGCCCCAGATTTGGAGCCGACCTATGAGTATTTGGCTTATTACTGCTGGCTGCGTGAGACATTTCAGGTTCAGGCCGTGGTGCATGTGGGAAAGCACGGCAATCTGGAATGGCTCCCTGGCAAAAGCGTTGCCCTGTCTGAAAACTGTTTTCCAGAAATTGCCCTGGGACCACTACCCCATCTTTATCCCTTCATCGTGAATGATCCAGGGGAAGGCTCTCAAGCCAAACGTCGAGCGCAGGCGGTGATTTTGGATCATCTGACTCCCCCTTTAACTCGCGCGGAGCTGTATGGACCGCTAGTCAAGCTCGAAAACCTAGTCGACGAATATTACGAAGCGCAAGCCCTAGATCCGAGCCGCTTAACCCTTATCGGGGAACGACTAGTTCAGCTAATCACTGAAACGAATCTCGCCCAAGACCTCGGACTCCCCACACCCAATTCAGACACTCTCGGTCCTTTTCTCGGCACCTTAGATGGCTATCTCTGTGAACTCAAAGAAGCCCAAATTCGCGACGGGCTCCACATTTACGGCCAATATCCTGAATCTAATCAACTCCGAGATTTACTCGTTGCGATCGCAAGAGCGCCGAGTCGAGAGCGAACCGGGCTTACGTTTGCGATTGCAAATGATTTAGGGCTGATTGATTTCAATCCCTTGACCTGCGAACTCGCGGAATCTGTTCAAGCTGACCTTCTAAACCTTTTTCCTGACTGTCGCATCAATGGCGATGTGGTGGAAAGAATAGAAGCGATCGCTAGCCAGCAGGTTGAGGCGCTGTTACACGAACGTTCAGGAGCGACAACGGGGCCTGCAACCACCCAAATTCTAGATTGGCTGAAAACTGATTTACTCCCGCGCTTGCGTGAGGGCTGTCAAGCGGAAATAGCCAACCTACTCAAGGGCTTAGCCGGTCAGTTTGTGCCTAGTGGACCGGCCGGTGCCCCGACCCGAGGACGACCTGATGTCTTGCCGACTGGTCGAAATTTTTTCTCGGTGGATATTCGAGCAATTCCGACAGAAACAGCTTGGTCAGTGGGACGTCTCGCTGCAGAAGCTGTCGTGGAACGCTATACCCAAGAACAGGGTGATTACCCGCGTACGCTAGCAATCTCTATTTGGAGTACCTCCACCATGCGCACAGGTGGGGATGATGTGGCGCAAGTGTTGGCGCTTTTAGGGGTTCAACCCATCTGGGATGGTCCCTCTCGCCGAGTGGTGGATTTTGAGATCTTGCCTATCAGCATTCTTGGGCGACCTCGCGTGGATGTCACAGTTCGGGTCTCCGGCTGTTTTCGCGACAGTTTCCCTAACTTACTACGCTTACTACATGATGCGATCGCAGCGGTTGCCGCATTACCCGAGTCCGCTGAAGATAATCCGTTAGCAGCTACTGTTGTTGAAGATAGTCAACGCTTGTGTGAACATGGTTTGAATCCGATACAAGCCCAACAAGAAGCTAGCTATCGGGTATTTGGCTCTAAGCCGGGCGGTTACGGAGCCGGTTTACAGGGTTTGATTGAGTCTCAAAACTGGGAGACCGAAGCGGATCTAGCGCAAGCCTATCTAAACTGGAGCAGCTACGCATATATTCCCAACGGACGTGATGTAGAAGGCATCTCAGCACCAACCGCCTTTCAATCTCGTTTGGAACAGTTGCAAATAGTCTTGCATAACCAAGATAACCGTGAACATGATCTCTTGGATTCTGATGACTATTATCAATTTCAAGGTGGTTTAACCGTGGCGACGCGACATCTCAGCGGGAAAGATCCCATTGTTTATTTTGGTGATAACTCAGTTGTGAGTAATCCCAAAGTACGAGCTTTGCAAGAGGAAATCAGTCGTGTTTATCGTTCGCGAGTAGTCAATCCAAAGTGGATTGAAGGCGTGATGCGTCATGGTTATAAAGGTGCATTTGAGATGGCGGCTACTGTTGACTATTTATTTGGCTATGATGCGACTACCCATACGGTTGCTGATTTTATGTATGAAGGAATTGCCGAAAGATATTTATTAGATCCGCAAGTGCAAGCATTTGTACAAACCAATAACCCTTGGGCGCTACGAGATATGTCAGAGCGTCTATTGGAGGCGGTGCAACGTGGGCTCTGGCAATCTCCTTCGCCGAATATGCTGGAACAGTTGAAAAGTCTGGCAAATCAAGCAGAGGGGCAAATCGAAAAAACCCTTGACCGTTAAACATTTTTTCTGCGATCGCGTTTGGAAGTGTAAAAATGTGATCGGCTAAAATGGCGACAGTGTCTATCTAAAGAGATCATCAAGTTGAGTATTTCAGTGGAGTTCGATGTAAAGGACGTTTTAGGTCAGATTCAGGGACAGCTCCAGAAGATTGACAATCGATTTGACAAGATTAACGACCGCTTCGACGAGCTTCAGAAAGAGGTCGTGGAAATCAAGGTGAACGTGGCTCACATGGAGGGGGAGTTGAAAGGAGAAATCCAAACTGTTTCCGAAAAGGTTGATGGTTTGAACAAGCGCGTTGATACGCAAGACTTTGTTAACCGCGCGGTCATTTCTGGCTTGATCGTGACTCTCCTGGCTGGCGCATTTAAGATGTTGTTTCCTAAATTCTTTGGGTTGATTAGGATTGCGATCGCAAACGAAAAAATAAATCCAACGCGACCTGAATTAGAACCTATAAAGGTGGGTTGATGATTTACTGATACGCTAAGGAACGGAAAGTTTTCAACAGAGTAGTTCAAACGAAACTTATGCAGCCCAAGCTGATTATTCATGGAGGAGCGGGGAGTTCGCTCAGTGACAAAGGCGGTCTAATTCTTGTTCGTGAAGCCCTACATCGAATTGTCGGGGTGGTCTACTCGAAGCTAGAAGCCGGTTTGGCTGCTAAAGATGCGGTCAAGCTGGGTGCCGAACTCTTGGAAGACGAGCCTCGATTTAATGCAGGTACAGGTTCAGTCTTGCAATCTGACGGTCAAATCCGCATGAGCGCAAGCCTGATGGACGCGACCAAACAGAGTTTTAGCGGTGTCATTAACGTTTCGCGGGTCAAAAATCCTATCCAGCTGGCCACTAGGTTGCAAACCGAAAGCGATCGCGTATTGTCTGATTTCGGCGCGGCAGAACTAGTACGAGAACTGCAGTTACCCATACACAATCCCTTGACTGATAAACGCCTCAAGGAATGGCTCGGCGATCGCGACAATAATTTTCAGCGTAGTATGGCTAACGTGGTCGCAGAAGATGCTGGGCGTGGCACTATTGGCGTGGTTGCATTGGATCAGAATGGCAATTTAGCAGCGGCCACATCCACGGGGGGTAAGGGCTTTGAACGGATTGGTCGCGTCAGTGATTCAGCGATGCCTGCAGGTAACTACGCAGCCCAAGAAGCGGCAGTCAGTTGTACGGGCATTGGGGAAGACATTATTGATGAATGTTTAGCAGCACGAATTGTGGTGAGGGTTACGGATGGTATGAGCCTAGCTCAAGCCGTTGAAAAATCCTTTGCCGAAGCGAAAACGCGCAACCGAGATTTCGGTGCGATCGCCATTAGTCAGACGGGACATATTGCCTGGGGGAAAACCTGTGATGTCCTGCTATCTGCTTATCATAACGGTCAAGCCATCGGCGATACGTTGGAATGGGGTGTTAATGATTGGGTGGCATTCGATACTTCTGTTGAAGCGAAATAACGTCTTTCGCACTGCTAAGTTAAGTTCCCCAAAATTAAGGAGCTTTTAGGCGAGCCAGTAAAAGCTGGATTTGAACTTTGGTCTTCTATCCGAACCCATTTGTATTATTGATTTGGCTTGTTTATATTTCGCCTTAGTTGCTCTAATTCATCATCAATGGAGTTAGTGGAGGGACTAGTGTTTACTGGTTCAGTATCCACAGAATTTTCTCTTGAAGCACGTTCAGTGTCTTTGCCGGTAATTCGCAGATAGCCGAAATACAAGATTCCGATTAAACCTAGCAGGAGCATTAATAGCAACGGAAACGGGATAAACGAGAAGACTAAAAACCTGATTTTACTGAGAAACCAGGCGATACCCAGATAGCCAATTCCCACGTAAGCAAGACCTTGAACCGCTCGGAAAGCTGGAACCTGCTCTAACGGTAGCCGCTGTTTGGTCACCCAAAAGGACACAGCGACGTAATAGACCGGTGCCAAAATTAACAGTAGATCCGCTTCTTCAACCACCCTGGTCCAACCGCCATTACCTGTCGCGTACATGATGTAGCCGAGCGACATCAACAGGCTCAAACAAGCCATCCCCAGATTGAAACTCAGTACAAACGGCTCTTCTCGCTTCCCGGGAATGGCGATACAAAGACCCAACGCCAACCAAGGTGCAAGGAAGAGCAGCACCAGTATGGCAGGTTTATAGGCGGTGAATATGGTGAATAGAGCTTGGAGCGTCATGATTATCAGAACCCAGATCTACCCCTAAATTACTTGTTTAAGCATAATTTGTCCGTAAAATCTGAATGTAAAGACTTCGAAGAAAACAACCGATAGCAGCTACAGACTACGTTAAAATTCACTCTGGTTGAGGGGGGTTAGCGTGCTCACACGAAAAGGGAGATATGTCCTGACTGTTTCCTCTGCTGCTACAGTTTTCTCAAGGAAGGGACTCTATAATGTCGGACTTTCAAGACTTTCTCAAACGCAAATATGCTTATGTTGCCAGGGTTGAATTCAAACCCGGAAAGTTTGATATAGCCAAACAGCTTTATGACAAAGGAATTGCTACCTTTTCTGAGGGGTTTTTAGGGGCTTATTTACTTAGAGAACCGGGAAGTGATCGAGGCATTGCCGTTATTTTTTGGGAAAGTCTGGAAGATATGGACGCTAGCCGGACTGAGGCTTACGAAGCCTTGATGCGAGAGATGGGACATTTGTTTGCAACGGCTCCCGAAACAACGATTTATGAAGTTGAAGAGGAGACGTCTGCTTTCGTATCACAAGAGTGACGTTTGTTCGATGTAGATATCAGATATTCCTATCCTCTAGTGTCAACTTTTCTTGTTTCTCCTCCCTAAGTCAGGCATACTCACTTCCTTAAATCGGCAGGAGAACTTGTTTAGACTCCGGATGAAGCGAAAAAGCAGCAACCGGAGCAGAAGTCAAGCAACTGGAAATTGGGCAGCGGAGAAGAATATTTCGAGAACAGGGTCTTGACCTAAATTCCTCGAGTTGAGCTACGTGATCGCAAAATATTTCTGGCAATTGGAACGACTGCGATCACGCACGATTTTACGATACATTTTACCGAGAGAAATAGGTAATGAGAGAAATTGAGAAGCACAGGGAAAATGTGGTTGCTTTTCGAACAGAAAATCAAGAAAGCCCTTGATTCTGAGCAATGGTCCCGTATAGACTTTCTTCTTCCCAGAGATGAATCTGGACGTCCTTCCGTACTCCGCTAAGGACATTAATTGCAAAAAGCCTATTAATTTAGGGGAATTAGACTCCGCTACCTTCGTCAAGAGGCTACCCACTCACCCCCTAGGGACATACATCATCACAAACACACCGAGCAGCACAATCCCCGCGCCCAAAAGGTCAAAATGATCGGGACGAATCCCATCTACTCGCCAGCCCCAGTAAAGCGACAGGGCCACAAACACACCACCGTACGCCGCATAAGCCCGACCAAAATGAGTTGGCTGCATCGTCGCGACCACCCCATAAAGACCGAGGAGCATAACCCCCAGTAGTGCTAGCCACCCATTCTTCCCTTCACGTAGAGCCAGCCAAACCAAATAGCCGCCACCAATTTCGCATAGCCCTGCCAACAAGAAAAAGACTATTGATTGCATCACTCCTCTCTCCATAAAAACAGTGACGCCACCATACCCCGATACCGTCTCTCGTCGAGTTTAGCTGGCGAGGGTCTCCAAACCAGCGGCTAAGATCGAATTTGCTTGACCGACCCCACTCACTGAATTAGGAAGCCTGGAAATTGAGACAGCCCTTTGTTGTCATTTATCTGCTTGGCGTCATCATTGCTGGCATCATTCGAGTCACCCAAACCCGAAAATATCGCCGCGACCCTAAGCCAAAAATTCCCGCTCTTGAATTCTGGCTCCTCCTATTCTGGTTTTTCGCATCGCAGATTTTGCCCTTTCTATACGGAGTGTTTTCGCTCCTGTCCTTTGCCAACTATCCGTTACCCCATTCGATTTCCTTCATTGGGGTTGGTGTCTTGGGATTTGCGCTGTGGCTGTTTTTGCGATCTCATCTTGATCTGGCTCAGCAATGGTCGCCCATTGCCGAAATCCAACCCAACCCAATTTTGATAACCCACGGTGTTTATCGCTAT
>JBCDHF010000066.1:0-14626 GCA_038750375.1 Cyanobacteria bacterium P01_H01_bin.15 | reverse complement strand
CGCTAGGCGGTTACCTAGATCACCGGGCACAGTCGGGATTATCCCGTCGGGGGGCTTTAATTGCCGGAATTGCGACAAATTTAGGGCTGATTGGCTATTTTAAATACACAAATTTTTTTGTTGACACCCTGGCTGCGGTAAGAGGTCAATCCTTCTCAGTTCCCCCCATCGTCTTGCCCCTTGCGATTTCCTTTTTTACCTTTCAGCAGATTGCATATTTAGTGGATGCGGCCAACGGACAAAGCCGTGACCGCAACTTTTTGCATTACGCCTTATTTGTCAGTTTTTTTCCGCAATTAATCGCGGGGCCTATCGTGCATCATCAAGAGGTGATTCCCCAGTTACGGGACAAAACCCTCTTTCGACCTCAATGGCGACACCTGAGTATTGGCATCACTATTTTTGCTTTGGGACTCAGCAAAAAAGTCCTACTCGCAGACACTGTGGCACCGTATGCTAATGAAATCTTCGATGCCGCAGCGAACGGTGAAGCCATCAGCGCCCTCGAAGCCTGGACCGGGGCTCTAGCCTATACCTTTCAGCTCTATTTCGATTTTTCTGGCTATTCCGATATGGCCATTGGCGCCGCCCGACTCTTTGGCATTAAGCTGCCCCTTAATTTCAACTCGCCCTACAAAGCGCTCAGCATTAGCGATTTTTGGCGACGGTGGCACATTACGCTGTCCAATTTTCTGCGCGATTATCTTTACATTCCCCTCGGGGGGAATCGTCTGGGTCCTCCCCGGCAGGTGTCCAACTTACTAATGACCATGCTGCTAGGCGGACTCTGGCACGGCGCGGGCTGGACGTTTGTCTTTTGGGGCGGTCTACATGGCGTTTATTTGGGAATTCATCGTTTCTGGGAGCAGCGCGTTGGACGTCTAGCCCCCACCGGCTGGCAAATTCTGCTTTATTGGGGGCTGACCTTTGGTGCTGTTGTCGTTAGCTGGGTTTTCTTCCGCGCGCCCAATTTCGTCACCGCCTTGACGATACTTCAGGCGATGTTTGGGGGGCAAGCTCTATTAACTCGGGTCCATCTTTCCGCAGATTTTTCAATAGTGGCGTTACAGCTGCTGGCGCTATTTGCAATCACGATGGGCTTTCCCAATACTCAGCAATGGTTACAGTCATTTGAACCGGCCCTTAATTCAGCCATACCCTCCATAAAACCCAGTCAACCGCCAGCTTGGCAATGGTCTCCCAAACTCTGGACCAGTGCCGTCATGGGAATCTTGATTTTCTCAGCTTTCAAGGTCATGTTTGAGGGAACGCAGAGCGAATTTCTCTATTTCAATTTTTAGCGGGGGATGCCTGCCAGCGAACCGCGAGGGCGTCGCGCACATCAAAAAATGTCTCCCAAGACTCAAAGGGCTGAAGTTCAGCTTGTAAGTAGCCCACTAAGCGATCACGGGCGAACACCCAATCGGCATGTAGTGCCATTTCAACATCGGTAATCCCATCCCCAATTGCCACCTGCTCACGGGCGGGATAATGCTGCATAACCTTAACCTTGTCCATCATGGCAGAAGCACTTTCCCAAGGACAGCTTACCGCTAAAAATTTTTCCCCCGGCACAACATCGGCCGCGTTGACGCTGAGTACCCGCTCAATCAATGGTTGTTCACTTGTAGGTTGGTGCGATAAAACTGTCTCGACCACACCCCGAATACCGCTAGATATTACGACGAGAGGAACGTCCTGAGCATCTAAAAAATCCAGCAACGCGCTCAAACCTGGACGAATCGACATATCCAGACTCAACTTTAGAATGTCCGCGTAATGGATAGCCGGAATCGCTTCTAAAATAGCCTTGACCCCCTCTTTGAGGGTTAACTCCCGAGCGTAAATGCGGGGCAGCAGCGCTTTCATTACGGCAGGCGGGACAAATTTTTCCGTCACTTCGACAAACGTATCCACGGTCGTGATTGTGCCATCAAAGTCACAAAACACGACGCGATCGCGAATAGGTTCAACCATGATTTTCTATGCTTATTAGAGTGCGATCGGCAGCAAAAGCACCGAATCTAGAATGCTTGAATCCATTCTTTAACTTGGTAGTCCGTCCAAATGCCATTTTGCCAATAAGGATCATTCTCAACCAGACTCCGAACTGTCTCTAGATCCGGCGCCTCATAAATACCAAAAACCTGGGTATTATCTTTGGTCGGACCCAACGTCATCAAAACGCCCCGTTCCTTTTGCGCGGCTAATCCCTCTAAATGGGCCGCACGATAAGGAGTTCGTTTTTCCAGGGCATTTTCGCAATAGCTTCCCCACAACACATATTTCGCCATCTATTTTTCTTATCTCTCCAACTAGTTAACTTATTCCAGAGCAGACTCAGGATCCACAAGATAGATCGTCCTGAAACCTTGGATTGCCTAGGAACGTAAAGTCACCCCAAAATTCTTGATCAGGACCTTACGAATTTTCTCGTGAACCGGTTCTACATCTTCATCGGTTAGGGTGCGATCCCGAGCCTGGTAAACCAAACTAAACGCCAAACTGCGTTCTCCATCGGGGACACCAGTTCCTCGATAATCATCAAACAGTTCAACAGACTGCAACAGCTTGCCGCCTGCCTTCATCATCGCGGCAGTCAGGTCGCTAACGGAGGTCGCCACGGGTACAAAAAATGCCAGATCCCGAGCCACTGCTGGATAGGTTGAGAACGTTTGGAACTTGCCAACCGATTCTGCCGTTATAGCCGCCACCAGAGGTGCTACATCTAGCTCAAACAGGTACACGGCCGACGGTAGATCCCAGGTTTGCCGGCAAACAGGATGCAGCTGACCAAACAACCCCACTGGCGTTTCACCCAGCCACAGCGCTGCGGTTCGCCCAGGATGCCAAAAAGCCTCATCGCTCGCCAGTTCCGCCCGTCGAAAATCCACTGTTAAACCTAAAGATGTCCAGAGATCCTCTAATAAGCCTTTCGCTTGATACCAATCCGTCGGATTATCTTGACCTCCTCGAGACCAGCGTCCAGATAAAAACCATTCACCACCAAAAATACCGCCAAGCTTATCGGCTTCTGCCATCTCCCCTTGCTCGTTTCGCCAGAAGACACGGCCAATTTCAAACCCATTTAAAGCTTGATTGCTGTGGGATAAATTACGTGCAAACGCTTCGACTAAGCCAGTTCGTAACTCTCGCCGCAAGGCCGAATATTCCGCCAACAGGGGATTTGTGATCGCGATATCAGCATCTTCTGGTTTAACCAAGGAATAATGCACTAGTTCGGTCAAACCGACAGCACGGCAGGCTCGGCGAATTCGCTGTTGGGCCTGGTACCAATCCGGCAAAAATCCAGCCGGTGTTTGCATGGGCAGGGTATCGACAAATTTATCGAAGCCAAATAGCCGCGCTACTTCCTCAACTAAATCAATTTCCCGCTCCAAATCCCGGTAGCGATAGGGCGGCACCTGAACCTGCCACCGCAACGGATTATCTTCAAGGACAGTTAGCTGGCAGCTCAACGCCGTTAAAACCCCTTCAATGTCTGCCCGAGCTAAAGAACGACGTTGACCCTCAATTTCAACGTCGCCTAATATCTGCTGCACTCGCGCCAATCGCAATTCAATAGACGCCGCCTGAGGATAAACGTCCTTCCGAGCGTCGTGGACTGCTTCCCCCTCGACTTGACCGCCAGCCAGCTCCACAATTAAATCCACGGCACGCTGAACAGCCAACTCAATTTCTGCTTGATTGACGCCCCTTTCGTAGCGAGTCGACGCCTCTGTCCGCATCCCCTGAGCCCGTGAAGATCGACGGACTGCCACTGGGTCAAAAAGCGCCACCTCCAAAAACAAATCCTGAGTCTCGTCGGAGACTTCGGTCTCTTGACCCCCCATCACTCCGGCTAACGCCACCGGCTGTTCTCCAGCTGTAATAAGCAGATTTTCTGGCTCTAATTCGCGAGTTTGCTCATCGAGGGTGGTTAATTTTTCGCCAGTGCGGGCATGGCGCACGAAGATAGCCGTTGGTTCGCTCCCCGCCACTTTTTGCAACTTTTGAGCATCAAACGCATGGAGTGGCTGACCCCATTCCAACAACACTAAATTGGTCACATCCACAACATTATTAATGGGTCGAACGCCGGCTGCCTGCAATCGCCACTGCAACCAATCCGGGGACGCTTGGATCTTAACGCCGGTAATTAATACCCCAAAATAAGCCGGACATTCGGTCGCATTTTCCACGGAGACTGAATATTCATCAGTGTTTTCCGATGTGAGACCACCACTCTGCGGTAGAGAGACCTCAGCCCCTGTCAACGCCCCAACTTCCCGGGCAATCCCAACCATACTTAAGGCATCCGCTCGGTTTGCCGTCGAGGTCACATCCAGAACTGTATCGTCTAGACCCAAGAGCGGAGCCACTGGCTGACCCGGCACTAATTCCCTCGCGGGGAACAGGTGAATGCCCTCTGCTGATTTGACCAGCCCAAGTTCCGCCAGCGAACAAATCATGCCTTCCGAGCGCACACCTCGAAGCTTCGCCGGTTTAATTTTGAGATCAATCGCCGGCAAATAGCTTCCCGGCGTCGCGACCGGCACCCAACTCTCCGCCCGCACATTTTTTGCACCGCACACAATGGTACTGGGTTCAGCCTGACCAACATCAACTTGGCAAACGCTCAATTTATCAGCGTTCGGATGGGGCTGACGTTCTAAAACTCGACCCACCACGACTCCAGAAGCTTGCGATCGCAAATCCTCAATTCCTTCTACCTCAAACCCGGCAATAGTTAAGGTTTGTGCCAGAGTTTCAGCGGGTAGATCTACCGCTACCAGCTCTTGCAACCAATTTAACGAGATTTGCATTACCTTCGAACGATCGTCGCAATCTAAAAAAACACCTTAGAGATTGTATTGTATTTGAGGCACGCCTTAGGAAAGTGAAATTCGGCAAGATTGCTTCGCACTGTTTAAGCAATCCCCTGAAATGGGCATAATTTTTAGACAGGGTCGTATAGCGAAACCAAGTAGCTCAATCAGGTTCAAAGATTAAGTCAAGCGCCATTTGCGCGAGGTCCTTGTAGTCTAAGTCCCCCTTGTGTTTTATCGATGCCAGCCCCGAAAAAGCCCGACCTCTTTCTCGATTGCTTACTGTTTATCTCACTCGTTGTTTCGCGGTAGCCCCTTGCAGCACAAATGAGTTACTGCATAAATCCAGACTGCAATCAGCCAAAGAATCAACCACAAGATCGCGTTTGTCGCTCCTGTGGCAGTAAACTAATTCTGCGTAATCGTTACCTTACCTATAAGGTGTTGGGCAAGGGGGGATTTGGGACAACTTTTTTAGCGAAAGACCTGCAGCTTCCTGGTAAACCATCTTGCGTGATCAAGCAGTTACGTCCCAACGCATCTGAACCGGACATGTTCAGCATGGCCAAGGAGCTCTTTGAGCGTGAAGCGGAAACCCTCGGGAAAATTGGAAATCATCCGCAAATTCCGAGGCTGTTGGACTATTTCGAAGATCAACAGCGATTCTATTTAGTCCAGGAATATGTTCAGGGACTGAATCTACACCAAGAAATCAAGCAAAATGGACGCTATAGCGAAGCAGGAGTGAAACAATTTCTCAGTGAACTTTTGCCAATCATGCAGTATGTTCACACCCAACAGGTCATTCATCGTGACATCAAGCCTGCCAACCTCATCCGTCGAGATCCCGACCGGAAACTCGTGCTGATTGACTTTGGGGCTGTCAAAAATCAAGTCGATTTCACCGCAGGGCAGAGTCCATCAGATACGGCGCAATCTGCTCTAACTGCTTTTGCTGTTGGAACTGCAGGATTCGCGCCACCAGAACAATTGGCGATGAGGCCTGTGTATGCTAGCGATATTTATGCAATCGGTGTCACCTGTTTGTTTTTGTTAACAGGAAGATCCCCAAAAGATCTGGGCTGTGACTCAGCCACGGGTGAAATCCTCTGGCGTCCCCACGTTGTCGTGAGTGATCACTTCGCCAAAGTACTTCAAACGATGTTGGAAGTCTCGGTTCGTCATCGCTATAAAGGCTGCAAGGAGGTTCTGGAGGCCTTAGACCTGGAGCCTTATATGGACAGTTTGGCTCAGGGACTAGCGACGCAACCGACTGCGACCCGCAGCAGCCCAGGAGAGGAAACGTTGATCTCGCCAGCGAGCCACTCCTTCGCTGCGCCTCCCACGCAAATGATGAATCATTCTCATTCGGGAGATAGAAAGATCGGCTCAAGCAACGGGGGGAAGAACTCGGCTACATCAAAATTGGCAATGGCCATTCGGGCTCGCCGAGAGCGTAAACGCCAACAGGCTCAATCACAAAGCCCAATGCCTCAAAATAGCGGCGACAACTCTGTTTCAGTAGGAGACTCTCACATAGCAAAGGTCAGTAATACGCGTCCGCCCGCAAATTCACCTCAGAAGAACTTACAAAAGAACACTAACCCACCCAAAGACGTCGTTAAGAAGAATAGAGAAAAGCTAGATACAAAAGCCCTCTTAGAGCATTACGGGCGTGGACGCCGTGACTTCGCTCAGATGAACTTAAATCTTTTAGCCTGCCCGTCAGTCGATTTGTCCGGCATTATTTTTCATCAGTCACGGATGGTTCAGACTAATTTTGCAGGAACAAAATTAACCAACGCAGACTTTGGTCGAGCAAAATTAAACCAGTCGATTTTTCGTCGCGCAGTTCTTTGTCGCGCGTACTTTGGCTACGCCGATCTCACTGAGGCTGATTTTCGAGGAGCTGACTTACAATTTGCGCATCTCAAAAATGCCAATTTACAAGGTGCAAATCTTTGTGGGGCAAACCTAAGTAACGCACTGGTTAGCGAAGCACAGCTTAATGTCGCTAAAACGAACTGGTCCACTATTTTTCCCAGCGGTAAGCGTAGCTTCTGGTAACCAAGCAATCTGTGACTTTGCGTAAGCTTACCCAAATCCTAAGACAAACGGTATGTGCTCCGTACACGTTCACCTATAAAGGCCACCTGGGGCTCAAAAAAAGAGCGTAATTCAGGACGACTAAGCGCCAAGCTAGGAAAAGGACGCGAACCATAGTCTAAGCCTATAGTCAGGGGAAAAATTGCGTTGGGCTCCAAATGATAAAGCAAACCACCAGCCGCTTGCAAAATGACGCTAGCAGCAGCAATATCCCAAATCTTGGGGCTCGCTTCAATGCCACCGATAGCAGCCCCCGCAGCAACCAGCAAAATGTTATAACTCGCAACTCCCACCATGCGCACTTTGCAGGAGAAGGGTCGGTTTAATATTTCGGTGCTCCGAGCACACAGATTAAATAGATGGCTTGGGGACGGCTCATCGGACGTTGTCTGGATTGGCTGATGATTGAGAAAGGCACCAGACGGACCAACAATTCCTGAAGACCCGTACCAATAACCATGAAACGTTTGTTTGAGTTGGGGCAAATGGACCAAACCAAAGATGGGGGTGCCCTGGTAAAGCAGTCCAATTGAAATCGCCCATAACGGTAACCCCCGCGTGAAGTTAGTCGTACCATCAATCGGATCTACAACCCAACACCAATCGTTACTAGGCAAGGTATGTGACGTTTCCTCGCTTAATATGCCATGTTCAGGAAACTCTTTTGTGATCGCTTGGCGGATTTTTCCATCGGCCCATTTGTCTGCCGCTGTCACGAGAGAGCCGTCTGCTTTTAGTTCAGGAGTTAACCGCCCCGCATCCTCAGCCAGAACTTGCCCGATTGATTCAGCGAGTTGACGAGTAAACCCGTAGACCCTGGTCCAAAATTCTGGCATCTTCAACAAATACTCGCTTCTGTTATGGGCTTCGCCAGAGTGCTTAGGACACTTCTGATTTTGAGTTGCCTGACTCTAGATCGTTCCGGCAAACAATCTCGACCTTGATTAAGGTGGCAATTGCTGTATTCATCGCTAGCTTAGGGCAGAATAGACAGATTCACCAGCGAGTGTTCCAATTGGCTGGGCACAAAGCATGTCTCTTTTGCAACCCGCTATCAACATCATTTTCAACAAGACTCAGGCTAATTTGCATCCAACTGCAAAACAGCCATAAATGCTTCTTGCGGAACGTCAACAGTACCAATTGCCTTCATGCGTTTTTTTCCTTTGGCCTGCTTTTGTAATAGTTTTTTCTTGCGGGAAATGTCACCGCCATAACATTTGGCCAAGACATCTTTACGGAGAGCCGGGATGTGCTCACTGGCAATAATTTTGTTGCCGATGGCAGCCTGAATCGGAATTTTGAATTGGTGACGAGGAATTAATTCTTTAAGCTTTTCAGTTAATGCCCGCCCAACATTGTAAGCTTTGTCGCGATGAACAATCGACGATAAAGAATCAACACGCTCGGCGTTGACCATAACGTCGAGCTTAACCAAGGTGTTGGGACGATAATCGAGCAAATGATATTCCATACTGGCATAGCCTTTTGTTCGGGATTTCATCTGGTCAAAAAAGTCAGTTACGACCTCAGCCAAAGGGATTTCGTAGATTAAGGTCGTTCGCGTTAAGGCAAAATACTTCATGTCTTTAAATTCCCCCCGTCGAGTCTGACAGAGATCCATTAAAGGTCCTACATATTGTTCGGGCGTAATGACTTCGACACGAATGTATGGCTCTTCAACGCGATCGATTTTTTGCGGTTCGGGCAGCTCACTCGGATTATCGATAGTCTGCATCTGACCATCGGTTGTGTACACCTGATAGATAACGGAAGGCGCCGTCACAATTAGGTCCAAATTATATTCTCGCTCTAGCCGCTCTTGGACAATTTCCATATGTAATAGTCCCAAAAAGCCGCAGCGGAAACCAAAGCCCATAGCGCTGGAGGTTTCCGGCTCGAAAGAGAGGGCGGCATCGTTTAACTTAAGTTTGTTTAGGGCTTCTCGTAAATCCTCGAACTGATCAGAACTCGTGGGAAAAAGACCGCAAAAAACCATCGGTTTAGCTTCGGTATAACCGGGTAGAGCCGTCGCCGCACCTTTGCGAGAAAGCGTAATCGTATCGCCTACTCGAGCATCTTCAACGGCTTTAATCGCAGCGGCAAAGTAGCCAACTTCCCCTGCATGAAGCGAGTCGACAGGCATTTGCGTGGGGGACAGTACACCCAGTTCATCAACGTCATACTCTTTTTTGGAGGCCATAAGCTTAACGCGATCGCCTCGATTTAAAGTGCCGTCCACGACGCGAAAGTAGACGATAACGCCTCGATAGGGATCGTAATAACTATCAAAAATTAGGGCTCGCAGAGGGTTTTCCTGGGTCTCTTGCGGTGACGGAATTCTTTGAACTACGGCATCTAAAACTTCAGCAATTCCGAGTCCCTCTTTGGCGGACGCATAGATGGCTCTGCTACAGTCCAACCCAATAACTTCCTCTATTTCTTCTAGAACTCTTTCCGGCTCTGCCCCGGGCAAATCAATTTTGTTGAGGACCGGTATGATTTCTAGGTCATGCTCAAGAGCTAAGTAAACATTGGCGAGAGTTTGCGCTTCAACGCCTTGGGACGCATCCACCACGAGTAGAGCCCCCTCACAAGCGGCAAGTGATCGCGAAACTTCATAAGTAAAATCGACATGCCCCGGAGTGTCGATTAAGTTCAGCACATAATCCTGCCCATCCTCTGCCTGATAATTCATGCGGGCTGCCTGCAGCTTGATGGTAATACCCCGCTCTCGCTCCAGCTCCATATTGTCGAGAAATTGCTCTTTCATCTCTCGCTGAGCGACTGTTCCTGTGTGCTGAAGTAAGCGATCAGCCAGAGTCGATTTGCCATGATCAATGTGTGCAATGATCGAAAAATTACGAATCTGGGAAACGGGCACGTCTGTCATGAGAAGTTGGGCACTAGAATGTAAAGACCGCTGGGGCGTAGGCACCAGCAATTAGTTAACTTATTTTAATGGGTTTTCATCAAGATTCTCTTGTCTCAATTGCCGTTAAATGTGAGTAGTGGCTCACGATGCGCTGAATGGTGCGGCTGAGATGGAGACAATGGAACGCCAGGAATTTTAGTTCTATTCGATACAATTGGTTCATAATTCACCTAAACTTAGTTGCTAACAGAATTTCTATGAGTAAAGAGGCATCGGCTACAGGACGAGCAGCTGAGAAAATCCAGCTATCTATTGAATTAGAGCCAGATTTAGTTGAACAAATTAGCCATTTAACTAATGAGCCTAGCCGAATTATTGAAACGGCCATTAAACAATGGCTAAAGGGTGAACGAAATGGCACTAACGATTTGTCACGTACCTTTCGCCGTAATCCACCGGTTCCACCACGAGGCGAATGGAACGACTAGTTCAACTGGCGAGGGTCTCCATAAGCGGAGTTAGCTATCTAGCTAATAGCAATCTATTTAACCGCTACATCTGACTTTGACTTATACTCGCTTCATTAGGCGGCTTTGCCATAAACAATCGAACAGTAGTAGCGGAAACAAGTCGCGTTTAAAACATTCAGTGGGTACGTTGGCATAGAAGCTGCCAGCACAACATCATCTAACTTTGACATACGAGCGTTAAGTTCATAGGAATGGGTCAATTGCTTAGCACCCTGGCAATGTCGGCAGAGGCATTGGGCACCGAGCTTTTATTTGTTCAGAATCAGGATCTGACCTACCTTCATTTCAGTTGGCAGCCGCCGAGCAATCGGCGAGATATCGCTGAGCAGGTTTGTTTGGAGCCAGAACAATCCTTTAAGCCTCTCAATCCAGAGGCGTATTGTGAGCGGGTAAGGCGAATCTTAGCCCGTCGGGTTCCTGAGCAATGTAATTGGCTATTCTGCTGTGAAGGGGCTAATGGGCAACTAACCTTACCCTTTGAACTCTCTATTTCGCCGATACTGCCAGCCCAAGGAGCCTCCCTATTGGTTTTAGTTTTGGGGCGCTGCTTAGATAAAGATAATGGTTGGATAGATTCAATTTCCCCTTTGCCCCTGTACCCTGAGCCATTTCAAATGCTGCAGACATCAGTGGCTCGCCAAATTCGTCGTACCCTAGATCTTGAAACTATTCGATTACAGACAGTGGACAGTCTAGGCTTGGCACTGCAAATAAGCCGATGTTGGATTGGTACCGTAAAGGACAATGCGTTAGAGATTCTAGCTGAATTTTGTCAGCCAACGATTGATTCCCGTCTAGGAGAGCGGATCGGACTCACCCAAGAACCACTCTTTGCTCAAGCGGTTGCAACTCAAGCACCATTAGCGGTAGATTCTTTGCCCCTAGATGAATCGACGACCTCTTATTCAGTGCGCTCGTTATTGGTCGTTGGAACCTACGAGCTTGGTCGCTGTAATGGGGTGATTTGCTTAGAGCAATGTGATCGCAGACGGCAATGGAGCGAGGCAGAGTTAGAGTTTGTAACAGAAATTGCGCAACAAGTCGGTACCGCAATCGCCCACGCTACGATTTATCGCGATTTAGAAATTGCTTCCCAAAAAGCGACCGAGGCTTCGCGGTTGAAAAGCGAGTTTTTAGCCAGCACAACTCATGAGTTGCGAACGCCGCTAAATGGAATCTTGGGCTTCTTAAAGCTGGTTTTAGACGGCATGGCCGATGATCCAGCTGAGCAACAGGAATTTTTGGAGCAGTCTTATCATTCGGCCCTGCATTTATTGAATTTGATTAATGACATTCTCGACATTGCCAAGATCGAGGCGGGACAACTGGCGCTGGAATTAACGGCAGTATCGTTAGATGACTTATTGCAGTCGGTGGTCGACTTTACCAGTGCCCAAATTGAAGACAAGCAGCTTAATCTTCAGTTTGAATTGCCTGCGACCTACGATCGCATTTTAGTTTACGGCAACTATCAACGGCTGCTTCAAGTGTTATTGAATTTAGTGGGTAATGCCATCAAATTCACCCGCCAGGGTGGGATCACCATGAGCGTTGAAATTGGCAAGTCCAGTGCTGTTCGGGTCGAAGACGGAGGACATTTGGGAACGGCAAAAATTAGTGTGGCGGATACGGGCATTGGCGTACCCTTGGATAAGCAGAATGCTCTTTTCGATGAGTTTGTTCAGGTCGATGGCTCTCGCACAAAGACCTATGGCGGAACGGGACTCGGCTTGGCAATTTCCAAGAAGCTCATTGAGGCGATGGGCGGCCAAATTTCTTTTTACAGTATGGGTGAGGGTTTGGGCTCGACGGTCACCTTTACAATTCCCCTGGCACAGTTGCCGGTCCTGAAAACCGGTCAATCCCGAAAACATCCAGACGAATCAAGATAATTGTTCTAAGCTTCATCATTGGGATAACAAAATAATCCTTGGCAAAATCTGACTCCATCGCCTTACTCCCCATCTATGCCCGAGCTCGAGCAAGCTTACAGCAAACTCGAGCTTGGTATACCCACACTCGACGTCATTGGAACTATCCGCCGGATGCGGCACTGCAAAATGCGGTGCGTCCAGAGCTTAAAACGCTAGAAGAGTCGAGTAAAAAGCTGGAACAGCCGACTCTGATCATTGCGACGTTCGGACTGGTCAGTCGCGGAAAATCTGCTGTGATTAATGCACTCCTTGGACAAGATATATTGCCGACAGGTCCGCTGCATGGGGTCACCCGCTGGCCAAAATCAGTGCATTGGTCCTCACCGAAGGGTGATTGGCAGTTGGAGCTAATTGATACGCCCGGTTTGGATGAAATCGAGGGTCAAGAACAAGCCCGCATGGCCAAGACGGTAGCCAGCCAAGCCGATTTGATTTTGTTTGTTGTGGCAGGGGATTTAACGGGCACGGAATACCAAGCGCTGGTTCAGCTACGTCACAGCAGAAAGCCTTTGCTATTGGTATTTAACAAAATTGATCTTTATCCAGACACTGATCAAGCTCTAATTTTGCAGCAGTTGCAGCGATTAGGGAGCGAAACACTCAACCCTCCTCTCCAAACAGAGGACATTGTTTTAGTCGCAGCCGCACCGCAACCTTATCCAGTTCGTCAGGAATGGGAAGATGGTCAAATCCGAGAAAGTTGGGAAACGCCACCGCCCCTGATCGAACCCCTCAAACAAAAAATTCAAATGCTGCTGGAGCGAGAGGGCAGTGCCTTGTTAGCGTTTAATGCGCTGACTCAAGCTCAAAAAGCGACTCAAGCGATTGCAGACAAAACGGTTGAGTTAAGGCAAGGACAAGCCCAAAAAATTATCAATCGCTATGGACGGGCTAAAGCGATCGCAGTTAGCGTGAATCCGATTGCCGGACTCGATTTAATGGGGGGCATCATTGCAGATTTATTGCTGATTCGGGAATTAGCGCGTCTGTTTGGGCTGCCCATTACCCGGTTTGAAGCTGGACGTTTGTGGCAGAAATTCTTACTGAGTAGCGGCGGATTGCTACTTACGGAGATGGGACGTGCGGTTACGTGGAGTTTGGTTAAGAGCAGCTGGTTAGTTTTAGGTGGTTTTGAAAATCCCGGATTAGCAGGGTATCTCCTGAGTAGTGCGTTGACCCAAGGTGCGATCGCAACTTATGGTACCCATGAAGTTGGAAAACAGGCGCAGGCCTATTTAGCGAGAGGAGCGACTTGGGGAAATTTGGGACCTCAGACGGTGATGCAGGAAATTTTGAAGTCTTTACCCGCTAACTCATTACTGCGGCGATTACATTCTGATCCCTAAGCGTCGATTGTACGAAACCCGCGAACATCCCCCGAGTGGGGGATGCGACTGGTGGAGGGTGTCTAAGCTTAAGTGCGATAGTGTTGGGATTAACAATTGCTCATCCACTTTCAATCCATAATTGAGAGCGGATTTGAGACAAACTTAATTGAGTGCATGGTTTCTATCGCGCGAAAAAATTTAATTGAAGACGTCCCTCGTTTTTTAGTCGCCCAAGCCGGCATTATGTTTGCCGTCACGCTGGTCACGATTCAGACGGGGGTACTCAACGGTTTTTTGCGCTCGACAGTTTTGCTGATCGAGAATTCCGAAGCGGATCTTTGGGTTGCGTCCGAAAAACTCGTGCAGTTCGAGGTCACAGAGCCGCTCGTCGCCAGTCAAGTGGAGTCTGTTAGAGCTGTCTCGGGAGTTGAGATCGCAGAACCGCTGATTTTGGGTTCTCGCCGCTGGTATTTTGATTCAGGCAAGAGCGATCCACTTCGCATTGTCGGTTTTGAACCCAATGGTCGTTTGTTTAATCCGGGGGTCGTTACTGCCGGTGATTCAGCTCGCTTAAGCGATCCCTTTACGGCCATGATCGATCAGTCCCGTCAGGAAGGCCTGAAAGTCAATGGGCTCGGCCATCTGGGACGCATCGATACCTTGCCCGTCGAAATTATCGGGTTCACAGAAGATAGTCAATCGATCGTCTCTTCTCCGTTTCTCTTTACCAGCCTCGCAAACGCAAACGCTTATATTTCGAGTGGCTACAAAGCAGAACTGAATTGCAAGGTGGGCTCATCTCAAGCGCTAGAATGTACTCGCACATTTGAATTGGCCCCAACTTTAGAAGAGACTCAAAATTTAGCGCCACCGAACCCACTAACCTCCACAGATGGAATCACCTATATTTTGGTCAAAGCTGCGCCGCAAGAAAACTTGAAAACGTTGGCGAAGCGCATTGAGAGCGAAATTGACGGCGTCCGGGTTTTGAGCCAGCAAGAACTGGCCGGATTAAATCAAAACT
>JBCDHF010000065.1:0-14693 GCA_038750375.1 Cyanobacteria bacterium P01_H01_bin.15 | reverse complement strand
GGGGGGACATAGATGGGAATTTCATCAAATTGCCCCGTTCGATAGGCCTGTACTTGAGCCTGCCCCGGTAGCGCAACAGGTCCCGCCCAAGTCAGCAGAGATGCTAACAGTAACGCTAGCGGCGAAGGCTGAGCAGACAGCTTAGTCATATGGAGATGAAGGTGTGAGGGATGCGTGAAAAGTTAGCGATCACAGCTAGCAGGAAATATTAGGCAATACCTTACCATGTCGACCTTAAAGTCATCGGTATTAATACTTCCTGTTCTACTCTGAAGCCGGCAGTACGAAGAGGAGGACTGCGAATCCAGGCTATTTCGGAATGTCCCAGAAGACGTACCACCAGCGGTTTTGTTTCGACTTTTTGCCTTCCTGCTCAACCGCAAAATCAGCTCGTTCCCAGGATTTAGCCCTGACCAACTAAGCCGTACCTAACTCCGACTATTTCTGAGCTCGCGCCGAGAAGCCCGCAAGATAGACGTCGTAAAGACCCACTTTCTGCTGTGATCGCGAATGGACAAATTTTAGCGATAGCGTTGCAACTTCAATATTCGTTACTTTTTACGCCAGCTGTAGCGCCGGCACTTGGCGATTCCGGTCTGATGTTTGTTGTAATTACCATCCAGACTTCTCGGTATGCCACGATACATCCACGAAACTAGTTCTGATGAACTATAGGCGCCTAAGGCTTTAAACCAAGCCTGTCCGTTTGAGCGGTTTAATAATTCGGTGACACTAATGCGCCAGTACTAAATATGAAAAAACTGTAAAATTGAGTACACAGCTATTTAGGGTGGGGCTGGCATAATATCCCCCATATGTAGTAACATCCGAATCAAAGCCAAGCGCGAACGGCAAACAGGTGTACTGTAAGGCTGTTCTGGGTTTGAGTCTGCTTTCGTTTCGGTAATCCTAGCTATCTAGCGTAATATCGGCAACTTGTGTGAATCTCCCCCACACATTTAGTCTTTCGAATTTTTTGTTGAGTCGATCTCCCTTCTTCCGACCCTAGCTATGCAACAGACACTTTCGAGTTCAGCCAGTCCTGTCGCCTATGCGCCCGCGGCACCTTTTTTGACCCGGCGTAATTCTTTGGAACATCGCACCGCGCGTATTCAAGTGCAGCGGCGAGATGGTTCCCAAACACCTCTGGACATTACTAAAATTCGCCGAGTCGTTGATTGGGCTTGCGCGGGTTTAGAGGTCAATTCCATCATGTTAGAGGCGGGACTAACGACGCGGTTGCGGGATGGTGTCTCCACTCGTGAGATTCAGGACAACCTGATTAACTGCGCCCTAGAAATGTGCTCTCCTAGTGAGCCGGACTGGCGTTACGTTGCCGGACGGCTGCATATCTGGAGTTTGTGGAAAGATACTCTCGTTGGTCGGGGGTATCGCTATGGAGACTATGTCCAAACGGTCTTTAATCAGGTGGAGGCGGGACAATATGATCAGCGGATTCTGACTTATTCCGAAGCCGAGCTGATCGAGGCAGGCAGTTGGATTGATCCGGATTGGGATACGGACTACGACTATGCGGGGGCTGTGCTATTAAGCAGTCGCTATTTGCTTTCTAATGAGCTGCCCCAGGAGGCGCTGCTCACCTGTGCGTTACTGTTGGCTGTGGTCGAGGCACCGGAAGAGCGGCTACATCGAGCCCGGCAGTTTTATGAGGCTATCGCCGCGCGGAAGATTTCTTTGGCGACGCCAATCTTGGCCAATCTGCGCAGTCCGGGCGGCTCGTTGACCAGCTGTTTTATTACCAGCATGGATGATGATCTCGAAAGCATTTTTAAAGAGATCACCAATACAGCCCGTATTTCTAAAAACGGAGGGGGCGTTGGTGTCAATGTCAGCCGCATCCGGGCAACAGGTAGCTGGGTTATGGGCAAGCGGAACACCTCTGGGGGGGTTATTCCTTGGGTCAAGCTGCTCAACGATACGGCTATTGCGGTGAACCAAGGCGGGCGTCGAGCGGGTGCGGTCACGGTGAGTATAGATGCCTGGCATCTGGATGTACCTGAATTTTTGGAAATGCAAACGGAAAATGGGGATCAGCGCCGTAAAGCCTACGATATTTTTCCGCAGTTGGTGGTCACCGATGAGTTTATGCGTCGGGTACTCGCCCAAGAAGAGTGGACGCTAGTTGATCCGTACGAAATCCGACAAAAGCTGGGTATTGAGCTGGCGGAATTGTGGGGTGAAGAATTTGAAACGGCTTATGCCCAAGTTGAAGAATTAGCGACTCGGGGCGAGCTGGACCTGGTCAAACGGTTTAATGCTCGCGAGCTGTTTAAGTTGGTGATGCGATCGCAAATTGAAACGGGGATGCCCTATCTCTGGTTTAAGGATGCGGTCAATCGCGCGAACCCAAATAAGCATGACGGCTATATTCCCGGAGGGAATCTCTGCCAGGAAAGTTGGAGCAACGTTGCCCCAGGTACCTTGGCTCACTGCTGCAACCTGAATTCAATCAATCTAGCGAATGTCACCGATGAAGAGCTGCCGATCATTTGCACCCTGTCGGTGCGCATGTTGGACAATACCATCGAATTGACCCATCCTCCTTTTGAGGCGGCGAAGGCTCATAACGATCGCTATCGGACTATTGGCGTCGGCTGCATGGGCTTAGCTGACTGGTTGGCAAAGCGACAGCTTTCCTACAATCACGTCGAAGAAATTGATGTGTTATTTGAAAATATTGGTTTCCATTGCACCCGTGCCTCGATGGAGCTAGCCAAAGAGCGTGGCGCTTATCCCGCATTTGAGGGCAGTGAGTGGAGCCTTGGCAAATTAATTGGTGCAAAGCCCCTGGACTGGTTTACGGAACATGCTGAAGAGCCGGAGCGCTGGGCTCAGCTCTCGACGGATATTCAAGCCCACGGCATTCGCAACTCCCACATCAATGCGATCGCACCGAACACGTCCTCCTCTCTCGTTCAAGGCTGTTCTGCAAGCGTATTGCCCGTTTACAGCCGCTTTTTCTACGACAAGTGGGCGAAAGGCACGGTCCCCATTGCGCCACCGTTTATTAGTGATCGCATGTGGTTCTACCAAGAAAATAAAAACTTGCAGCAGGAGCAGGTTGTTAAAGCTGTCGCTACCATGCAGCAGTGGATTGATACCGGCATTTCCATGGAGTTAATCTTCAATTTGAATCAAGGTGTCTACTTTGCTGAAGAACCCGAGCGGGCTCTAAATGCCAAAGACATATTTAACACCTTAATGACCGCTTGGTCGGAAGGCTGTAAGGCGATCTATTACATTCGTACAGTCCAGAAAGACGCCTTCAAAGAAGCGGATGACTGTACCGCTTGCGCCAACTAAGGTGCTCATTTGACGTTTTGAAACGGGGGAGAATTCGCTCTCCCCTAAAACTTCAGAGGATCTGCGCATGAATTCCCAACTTATCAGACATTACCTAAATAAAATTCAGACCGGTCAAGTTTTTGATTTGGTCCATCATGGAACCCTGTCTGTAGAGGAATTTACTAGCTGCTTCTCAACATTGCTAAAAGCTGGTTACATCGAAGCTCGTGTCTTTTATGTGGAAGAGCGAGGTCAACGGAAGCTCGCCAAAGTTTGTCCCGAAAAATTAACGCCTAAAGGCTTGGCGCTACTCAATCAACCGTCTTCTTCTGTCGCGTAAAGATTTACCGTTTTACCTTTATTAACTCTCTACTTCCCCATAAACCCATGGTCGCAACACCGCTCAAAATTCCCACCCAAATGCCCCTCAATCCGATTTTTAATCCGGGGGGGGATGATTCTACGAATAATCGCACCATTTGGTTTGGCAACACCACCAACTTGATGCAGCTCAATGATGTGCGATACGACTGGGCAGTGGGCTTGTATCAGCAAATGCGGGAGAACTTCTGGATTCCGCAAAAGTTAGACGTAACTCAAGACGTGACGGATTATTGGAATCTAACTCCGGAAGAACGCTATGCCTATGACGGAATCTTGTCTTATTTGACATTTTTAGATTCGGTGCAAACCTGCAATATTCCTCATCTCAAAAGTTCAATTACTGCGCCGGAGGTGTCCCTCTGTATGGCCGAGCAAATCTCGCAGGAGGGCATGCACAATCAAAGCTATCAATACATTATTGAAACAGTGATTCCCCGGGAGCGGCGGGATGCGGTCTATGATTTTTGGCGGACTGATGACGTTCTTCGCGATCGCTGCAAGTTCATTGCAGGCCTTTATCAGCAGTACATTGATAATCCCTCCTCAGAGAATTATTTTGTTGCGCTTCTGGCGGACTATTTATTAGAGGGGCTGTATTTCTACAACGGCTTTATCTATTTCTACAACTTAGCTTCTCGGATGTTGATGCCGGGCTCCGCCGATATCTTTAAGATGATTAATCGCGATGAGCTAAGCCATGTTCGGCTATATCAGAAGCTAGTGCCGGAAGCGATGTCCATGTTCCCTTACGATGAAGATCGTATTTACGAGATGTTTGACACGGCGGTTCAGCATGAATGCCGCTGGACCAACCACATCGTTGGCAACAATATCTTAGGCATTACGGAAGCCAGTACCGAGCAATACACTAAATATTTGGCCAATATGCGGTTACGAGCCATTGGTCTGAAGCCTCTCTATGAAGATGCGCGGTATAAGAAGAGTCCCTATCGTCATTTAGAGCGCTTTTCCGACACAAAGAAGGAAGCCCATACGAAAGCTAACTTCTTTGAAGCGAGTGTGACCAGTTATGTCATGTCCTCCGGTGTCGGTGGCTGGGACGAGATTTAACGGGATCCGGTTGCGATAAGCCTTTCTCTAAAGATTTAAATTTGCGGTTGGTTGTGTTACCTCCTTTGCGGTTAAGAGTTGCGGTTCTTAACCGCTTTTTTTCGGAGGTGAATATTCCATCATTTGGCTTTAGCGGTATGGAAGGCTACTGGGTTAGATGCCTCTTGATGGCATTGCTCAAGCCGTCCAACGTAAACTCTTCGGCTTCAATATCCACTCGCCCGAAAAATTGCGCGCAGCTTATTGATGTTTGAGGACCAATAGATGCGATCGCAACATTCTCCAAGAGTTGCAAGCCATTCGCCTCCGCACGGGTAATTAGGGTATAAAAATTTTTGACGGTCTTAGAACTGGCAAAGGTCAGGACGTCGACTGTTTGCGATCGCAAAGCGGCTAATGCTTCTGGCGAGAAGGTTTCTGGGCAACGCGATTCATAGGCTGGAACTTCTGTGACCGTGGCTCCTTGGGCACTTAACTCTTCAACAAGTACGGCGCGTCCCCCAGTCTCTACTCGGGGAAAAAGAATTCGCTTCTGAGATAAAGTCTCTGGAAATTTATCAACCAGAGAATCTGCGACAAAGTTAGGCGGAATAAAATCTGCTTGGAGACCCCTATTGTTCAGGGTTTTAGCAGTTTTCTTGCCCACAACCGCAATTTTTACGCCCGCTAAACTGCGCAGGTCCTGCCCTTGAGTGTGCATCCGATCCAAAAAAAACTTGACCCCGTTAGCTGAAGTTAGGATCACCCAATCAAAACTGCCGAGATCTGCGATCGCGCGATCACAGGGCGACCAGTCAGAAGGGGGTCCAATCTCTAATGCAGGTAGATCTAAAACAGTGGCGCCATCTGCCTGTAAAAGACGGCTAAACTCACTCGCTTGTTCAGCGGCACGGGTAATCATAATGGTGGTTTGAGACAGAACAGGCATAGCAGAAGAGGTCAGAATTGCGAGCTCTACGACTTTACCAATAACGATGACCGAGGGGGAAAGGGTTAACTGTTCGATTTGTTTTTCAATCGTTGTCAGCGTTCCGCTCCAAATTTGTTGTTGCGGACGACCCGCGTTTTTAATAATTGCAATCCCTGTGGTTACAGTTTTTCCGGCGGCAATTAGTTCGCGAATAATTTGAGGTAGAGTCCGAGTGCCCATCAAAATGATGAGCGTATCGAGCTGACTTAAGGCTGACCAGTTTAATTGAGCCGGTTGGTGACCGGTTAACACCGTAAAACTACGTCCAACAGCTTTTTCTGTGAGTGGAATCCCCGCCAACAAGGGGGCTCCTAGCGCAGATGAAATCCCCGGAAGCACTTCAAAATCGCAGCCTGCCTGCAACAAGGCCTGAATTTCGGGTAACGCTCGCCCAAAAACCAAGGGGTCTCCACTTTTTAAGCGCACAACCTGATGACCCTGTTGGCAACATTGCACCAAACATTGATTAATTTCGGCTTGCGGGGTGCTGGGTTGTCCTCCACGTTTCCCCGCGAAAATATGCTTACAAGTCCCAGACGTTAACGCCAAAAGTTGGACATCTGCCAGCGCATCGTAAAGCACCACGTCCGCTTGGGCCAACAGCCGAGCTGCACGAACGGTCAGGAAATCCACTTGTCCCAACCCTGCGCCGACCAAATATACTTTTCCCGATTTCACCGACTAATCCCTGACGCAATAGTTCACCCTAGCTCGAGTGGACTTTAATTTAGCAACCGCTCCCTGTGTAAGGGGGTGATTGCGTGCCAGAAAGCATTTATTAAATTCAGCTACTCCAAATCAGGCGTTCCTAAGCGATCTGACAAAAGCGATAAAACAAACCATCTGGGCAAACTGCTTACTCTTTTCCCGGATTCATTTCTCTTGCCCCGCGATCGCGAGCCGGAGATCCATACGCGAGTCGGCCCGGACCAATATCTTTAAATACGCTGCTCCGAGCCCCAATCACAGCGTTAACTCCGATGGTTACGCCGGGACCCACAAAGACATCCGTCGCAACCCAAGCCCCGGACCCGACCACAATGGGTGCAGTAATCAGTCCAAACGTAGGATCTTGATAATCATGACTGCCGGTACATAAATAAGACTTTTGGGAAATTACGCAGTGACTACCAATGTGGATCTGCTCCAAACTGTAGAACACCACGTCATCACCGACCCAGCTGTAACTGCCGAGGGTGACCTTCCAAGGATAGGTAAATCGAGCGGTAGGACGAATTTTCACGCCCTGACCAATTTGCGCTCCAAATTTCCGCAATAACCAGCATCGAAGCCCATCAAACGAATGCAAACTCAAAGGAAAGGCAACGCTCTGCACGAACCACCACAGCAGCACATACCAGCCGGGGCGCCCGCGGTCATACCAAGACTGATCGTAGTTTCGCAGATCCGTCCAGGCTAGAGCCGGATCCGTCGGAGAAGGTGACTGTCCCATGGGTCAGACCAATTCGCGAATTCATGTGCCAGCTAAATTTAACTCAAAATACAAATCGTAGAAATAGAAACTTAGCTGGGGGTTGCTGTGGTTTCCGGCTCGGGCTGTGTGCTGGGTGGCGCCGCGTTGGGTGCGGGCTGATTCAGCTGACCGCCGAACTGCTTCAGTTCGAACAGCTTGACACCAATCTGATACTCGTACTGGCTTAACAACCGGGCATAGACATAGCCAGGACGTCCATCGAGGAACCCGAGCCGCAAAATATAGAACAAAACGAAGCGCAGAAAGGGTTTAAATGGCAAATGCACCCAAATCTTCTTCAAGTAACGCTTACGCTGGACCGCATCGCCAAATAAGCTGGCACCAATCGTACCGCTCTCTCCTTTTCCAGTGAGCAGATTGAAATAAACTTGCGCTTCCCAGTTTGAATAGCGATTATGACGAGCGAGCCAATGATAAATATCTCGAAAGTCAATGTGCAGCATGTCTTCTTTAAGATAGCCAGTTTGACCTTCCAAAATCACATGCTCATGAACCTCGTTATCGCCTGTGTTTTGAATTTGTTCCGTATGGAGGTTTTCGTAGCGGCCACAACGGTGACGAAACAAGCGTAAATTCCAGTCCGGATATTTGCCACCATGGCGAATCCATTTGCCTAAGAAAAAGACGCGGCGATTTAGATAATAACCATTGTAATTTTCATCTTGAATGGCGATCTCAATTTCATCCCATTGAGCCGGCGTGATCCGCTCATCGCAATCCACAATTAAGACCCAATCATTGCGAAAAGGAAGATTATCCAGGGACCAATTTTTCTTCTTGGGCCAGCGACCATTGAAATAGAACTGAACAACATTGGCTCCGTTTTGCTCACAAATTTCCACAGAGCGATCTTCACTCTGGGAATCCACAACAAAGATTTCGTCCGCGCGTGCAACGCTCTCTAGACAAGCCGGTAAGTTTAACTCCTCATTTTTGGCCGGAATTAGGACCGAGACGGGCACCTTGTTAGACATAAAAACGTAAGCTCAAATCCTTATTAAGTTAGTCTAAGGTCAATCGTTTTAATATTAACTGTGATTAGGTCATTATTTTAAGTGAGCTATTTTTGCTGATCTGTGCTTTGTTACTCGAATACGGAGTAAGTCTGACGCTGATCGTTCGAAGTAGAGGAAACCAGGCTTCCCATGAGCAAAATTTTGGTGACTGGACCCAGCCGTTCGGGTAAAAGTGAGTTTGCAGAATCCCTAGCAAAGCAAGCGTCACGGTCCATTATGTATATTGCCACGTCAGCAGTGGATCCGAGAGATCAGGAATGGCAACAACGTCTAGATCAGCATCGCCAGAGACGACCGGCCCATTGGGGAACCTGGGAGATCCCCGTCGCACTACCCGCTGCGATCGCAAAACTCGATTCAACACAGTGGGGTCTAGTGGATTCTTTAGGGACTTGGGTTGCCAATAGTCTAGAAACAGATGCTAAATCGTGGGACTTGACAGTCAGTCAACTACTCTCCGCCATTCGACAATCCACCGCTGCAGGGTTGATTTTCGTCGCGGAAGAGACGGGTTGGGGACTGGTGCCAGCTTATGCTAGTGGCCGATTGTTTCGTGATCGCTTAGGCTCACTCACTCGACAAATGGGCGTGATCGCTGATGCGTTGTATTTAGTGGTAGCAGGGTATGCCTTAGATCTCAAAATCCTGGGGCAGTCGGTAGAAAGAGCACTGTGAACTTGGGGTGAAGTCCCAAAATCTAAAATAACTTGAGCATTTCTCGGAAACCTGGAGTTTCGCTATTTAAGATTGAGTTGTAGCCCTGCGCAAAGTTCGCACCTAAATCGATGGCCTCCTCTGAGCAAGTCAAGCAATATCTCTGTCACTGGTTTCAGCTGGGCAAAAAGGTTGAGTTCAAGCGTGCCGGTACCGCTAAATGTCCTAGCCGCATCTTTTCTCTACATAGTGGGGCTTATGCGCCGGAGTTTGAAGCCTGTTGGCAAGAAATCTTATCGGCAGGTGGTGAGCAGTGTTATCTGGAAGGAACGAACGAGACGATTCAAGATCTCCTGAGCCCTCGCTGGGAGATTGATCCCTGTGCCCGCTGTGCGATGCCCGTACCTATTCCCATTCAAGGCATTGGTGATTTGGAGTGTCCCTGTCAGGATTTGGAAAATTGGCCCAATACGGAGCTGCCCCAACCTCGCTCTGCGGTTAATTCGACGGCTCAATTGAGTGACCTCAAGGATCGCTTGAATCGTCTTTAAGGTCAAGAGGTTTCACTTTTAGAATATTTTGGGCTCAGCTTAATTCGACCACTGTCAGCGAAGCTGAATCAATGAATTTTAAGTTGAAAATACGAATGCTGACTCCCTTACCCTCGTTTTCGCCAAGGCTAGAGACTTGACCGGGCGCCTTGAAATATTAAACTAATGTTAATTTGCCTGAAGTAAGTGCCAGAGACGAACTGAAACTTCTCAGAACAGTCGAAAAAGCTGCTTGCTTGAGCGGGTTACAAAATTAATCTTTAGTAAAAAAGAGCATTGGTCTTATGTCTCAGCCTGGAGTTACGGTGTGGTTTACGGGTCTTAGTGGCTCAGGGAAATCGACGATCACGCGCAAAGTAGCCGATTTGTTACGCGCTGAAAATTATCCTTTGGAAATCTTGGATGGAGATGTGGTCCGACAAAATCTGACTAAGGGATTGGGGTTCAGCAAGGAAGATCGCGATGAGAATATTCGCCGTATTGGGTTTGTGTCCCATCTACTTACTCGTAATGGCGTCATTGTGTTGGTCTCTGCCATTTCGCCTTACCGTGAAATTAGAGATGAAGTCCGAGAGCGGATTGGCGATTTTGTCGAAATTTATGTCAATGCACCAGTTGAAGTCTGTGAAGATCGCGATGTAAAGGGTCTTTATAAGCGAGCACGTGCGGGTGAGATTAAAGGGTTTACGGGGATTGATGATCCTTATGAAGCGCCGGAAGAGGCGGAAGTAGAGTGTCGGACCGACCTAGAAACCTTGGATGAAAGTGTGGCTAAAGTGCTCGATGGGTTGGCGGAGCTGGGCTATCTGCGCGAAAAAATTGCGGTCCCGACAACTTAAGTCAGCGAACAGGTTGTTTGCCCATTAACGCTCAACAGGATTGTTGCGCAAGATAGAGGATGAGTCTTGACCCAACGGCTCTCCTCTTTTTTGATGGTGAAAGGGCGTGAATGGTCCTGCATCGAATAGGGGAAAGAAATCATGTTGGTAGAAATTCTCGGCGCGAATTCTTGGCTGGTGGCTTTGGGGTTAAATTCAGGGTTACTTGTGATCGCATTAATGTTGCCCAAGAAATTATTGACGTTAGCTGGCTATTTCCATGCTTGGATTTTGGGTGTGGTGGTTTGGGGGACGTTGAGTTGGGCCGGATATACGGTGGTGATGTTTTACTTTTTGGTGGGGTCTGGACTCACCCGAGTCGGGAAAGCCACCAAAGAAGCCGCCGGAATTGCGGAGAAACGAGGCGGGTTAAGAGGACCCGAAAATGTTTGGGGGTCGGCATTGACGGGGACCGTCTGCGCGTTGGGGACGCTACTCGTTTTACCGGAGAATAACCAAGGCGCATTGTGGCTCGGACTGCTGAGCCTAGGATATGTGGCGAGTTTTGCCACTAAGTTGTCGGATACAACGGCCAGTGAAATTGGTAAGGCTTATGGCAAGCGGACGTTTCTAATTACAAATTTCAAGCCAGTGCCAGCAGGGACAGAAGGGGCGGTGAGTTTGGAAGGAACCGTAGCTGGGGTTGTCGCTTCCTTGGTGATCGCATTCGTTGGCTGGGCTGTCGGGTTAGTTACGCTGGGCGGTATTTTACTGTGTGCGATCGCAGCGTTTGTCGCAACCTATTTTGAAAGTGTGATCGGCGCAACGCTGCAGTCTCGTTATGGGTGGTTAACGAATGAAGTCGTCAATGGCATTAACACCACGATCGGTGCTCTGGTAGCAATTGGCTTATGTGCCGCCTGGATTGCGATCGTGAGTTAGAAACCGGTGACCTAGGATTGAGGAAGCCGATACATTCGAGGGAATTTCTATGGTGCTGATACAGGCTGCATTGCCTAAACAAACACCACTGCCGCTTGAAAACGGAGATAAACTCACTCTTGCTGAGTTTGAACGGCGTTATGATGCCACGCCTCAGCTTAAAAAAGCTGAGCTGATTTTTGGATCTGTTTATAGAGCTTCAGCGTTACGAGCGAACGCCCACGGCAAACTCTATGCTCACAGTATGGGCGGGCTTACCGGCGTTGTTTACAGGGGACCTGGCTCAAGTTTTTGCTGTATTACAAGCTGCAACCGCAAATGAACCCGACCCAGATGAATCCGTTAACGATTAAGCGCTAAGCTTGCGCATCTCGCTGTCCTAAAACCAATTTCGCCGCCGAGCGATTTTTTTTAAGCGTTTTTTCCTGTTCTGCCCTCTGCTTTTCGAGGAGCTTAATCTCTTTTTGTAGCTGTCTGACTTGTATGGACTGACGGAATAGGTTGGATAGTGCCGCAAAAACCCCGATGGCGACCCCCGTCATCAACGTTGCAATCAAGACCAGCGCTAGCGAACTTTTAATTTCCCAGGTCAGTAGGTTCACTGTAATGTCGCTGGCATTCTGTGAGGCGAAGACCACTGAAAAAATGGCCATGGCACCCAAAATTATCAGAATAAAATACTTCATATTACTTTTTCTCATAGCTAGCGCGATCAGACGTGATTTAACTCAGATTAACGATGACTGGATCGAGATTTAGTAACGGTTTCTGCGATTACATTCGGTTTTAAGCAAGGGTTAAGGAACATTTTCGAAACTCTTAAAAATTCTAGCTATAGTGAAGACTAATTGCCCTGAAACCCGTGCAAATCTGCGTTCCATTTCTATGGCTGTTATCCCTCGTTGGCTTCGCTATTCCTGTCTCGCCCTCTCTTTTGCGATCGCGCCAGTTGCGCAAGCAGAACTCAAAGAGAATCCCAAGACGTTAGTCGATGAAGTCTGGCAAATTATTAATTCACAGTACGTAGATAGCCAATTTAACCAGACAGACTGGTTGGCTGTTCGAGAAGACCTATTGGCTCGTGAATATGACGATAACGGCGAGGCCTATGCGGCTATTCGGGCTGCGCTAAAAGAACTGGGTGATCCTTATACTCGTTTTCTGACGCCCGCTCAATACGAGGATCTGACCACGAAAACCTCTGGGGAACTGACTGGAGTTGGCATTCGTTACCGGCAAGATGAAGCGACCAGTCAGCTTCGAGTACTTGAAACCCTTACGGGGTCTCCGGCCGACACGGCAGGTGTTCGAGCAGGCGATAGCATTACCCGCATTAACGGCAAGCCCACTGCGCTGATGACTTTAGAAGAAGTTTCCAGTGAGTTTGAGGGGGAAGAGGGGTCAGTTGTAAAACTGCAAATCAGTCGATCCGGCAATGTCTTTGATGTTTCGTTAACGCGAGCTTTTATTGAAGTCGTCTCTGTCCAATACGAGCTTAAACAAGCCGGAGCATTTCCTATTGGCTATATTCATGTGGATGAATTTAGCTCTCACGCTGCCGAACAGATGCAGGCGGCGCTGAAAGAATTAACGACAGAAGGGGCGGAAGGTTTAGTTCTCGATTTACGCGGCAATCCTGGCGGCTTGTTATTTTCTAGTGTTGATATTGCGCGAATGTTTTTGAAACAGGGCAATATTGTGCGGACTGTCGATCGCGAGAATCCGGAAGATCGGCGCTATTGGGCGAATAATACCGCGATTACACAGTTACCGTTGGTGGTGCTGGTCGATCAACGTTCCGCCAGTGCTAGTGAAATTTTAGCTGGCGCCTTGCAGGAAAACTCTCGTGCCAAAGTCGTCGGATCTCGTACTTTTGGCAAAGGAACTGTTCAATCTGTGCATGACTTAGTGGATGGTTCTGGGCTGACGGTGACCATTGCTCGCTACTATCCTCCCAGCGGAAAAGATATTAATAAGCGCGGTATTGCGCCAGATGTGACGGTTAATTTGTCTACGCGTCAACAGCGTCGGCTGTCTCAAAATCCTGAGTTACGGGCAACGGTTGACGATCCGCAATTTGTTCGTGCCTTACAAGTGCTACAAGTAAGTCGTTTGTCAGAACCTGCCGAGCAAGCCACTCAGCACTAGTTTGAACGCACTTCAAATTTGTTTTTGTGCACAAGGCTCATAATTCACAATTAAGATTTCTGGGCAAATTCGGCCATTGCTCATGGATTTGCTAGCGCTGAGATTAATTACGCGCTGTTGGGGGTAGAGTGCTCTCACTTCATCACAGCTGTTGTAGCTAAGCGCCCAACGGCCTTGGTGTTGATTCAGAATTTCTGCTAAGATTTCATGATCATGTTGCCGAAATGATAAATCGCCCTGAGCTCTATACAAATTTGCGATCGCAAAGTAAGGGGGATCGACGTAGAGAAATTCTTCTTGCCCGGTAATAGCTTCCCGAAAATCTTTTTGCTCGACGGTAACGCAGGGGGCGGTAAATTCGGCGAGGCGCTGAAGGCTGCTTTGGGTAAACCGTTTGTCAATGGCTTGTTGAGAACAGCCGCCACTCAAGGTTGCGCCGCTAAATGAGGCGCGATTAACGGCAAAATACATGGCTGCCGGAAGCTTTGGGTCGAGCTTGTCGATATTTTGTAGCTGCGTACGAAACAGGTAAAAAGTTTGCTTCGTAAATGTCTGGCGAATTTGGTTGGCGATCGCAGAAACTGTCTGGGCATCTTGCAAGGTCTGCTGCCAGAAATTAGCCAGGGGCGCAAAACAGTCGTAGCCCTGGACCCTGAGACCCCTGCTACCACAGGCGAATTCCAGGCTTCCTCCACCGAAAAAAGGACTGACCACCGATTCAATTTCAGTGAGAGGTAACAGGGGAAGGATTTCTTTCACTAAGCGGCTTTTTCCGCCAGGATACATGAGCGGTGAACGGATAGGGGCTTGTTTTTTTGTGATCACAGTCATGCGCTGATTTTGTTTCGGCACAGGGGTTCAGAGGTTATTGACTCCGATTAGATGGTTTTTTTTTCTGCTGCTGTTGCTGCTGCTGCTGATTTTGTGATCGCTGCTCGGCGCGATTTTCCACCCGTAAGAGCAATACCATTAGCGCAACGACACCAACTTGTAAGGCGAAGTTTGGAAAGGCGGTGGCGACATCCCGACCAGCTGCAAGCTGAGCTAGAAAAACGAAACCGCCGACTCCACCAGAAACCGCAAAACCCAGGTAAATAAATTTGCGGAGACCACGGTAGGGGGCTGCTGCTTCCGCGCGAATGCGGGCGAACTTTTCGGGTCCCAGTTTTTTTCCAGGTGGGTTGGGGTTGGACATTACTAAGAACGTTACGAGTCTAATAAATCCAGGCTATACTAATTAGCCGCGAATACTTAGCGACTTTAACCAATGCCGGAATAGCTCAGTGGTAGAGCATTCGATTCGTAATCGAAGGGTCGTCGGTTCAAATCCGATTTCCG
>JBCDHF010000064.1:0-14706 GCA_038750375.1 Cyanobacteria bacterium P01_H01_bin.15 | reverse complement strand
GTTTATGAAAGTTGCAATCGCCATATTTTCTCTGAGCATTTTAGCTTTCAGGAGTCTCAATACCCGCTTGCTGACGAAGATGAGCGAGCTGCGCATCAATTTTCGCTAACTGCGGCTCTAAATTAGCCAGAGCCTTCGCTTTAACGATTTTGGCTTTCTGCGCCATGCCCAGCGTGTCACTCACCAGACGTTCACGATATTTTTCTAGCTCGCCGATAATTTCTAAAAGTTCTTCAGATGCGGGCTGTACGGCTGAATCAGATTGAGTAGTCATAATAGACGGGCTGTTGTAGTGAATTAAAGGTGTTAACAGGGTGATCTTTAAAGCCAGAGAGAGGCTTAGTTTTTCGCGCCGGGAGCGGTAATCGCGGCTGCTAATTCACGATAGTGCTGCGGGTCACCCTCCGCTGGAACATCAGACTGGCGTTCTTCACGTTTGCGCTCGTAGAGAGTATCCAAGATATCTTGCCAATCCGTTGGCGATAGCGGAGATTCACTGCCATCAACTAACGCCTGTTTGGCATCTTGGGCGTCTACTTGGTCACAACGTTTCTGGGCTAAACAGACCCGAGCTCGTACCACTGGGGTTTCTTCAATCAACACTAACTGCTCAAACTTACGAGTAATTTGCGATCGCATTTCAGACTGCTCAGTGGGCATGGCTTGATAGAGCCCTTCTAAACCCACTATGGCGGCATAGCGAACAATCCATTCTTCGTCTTCTTGCGCTACAAACAATAGTGCCTCTAACGCTTCTAGCTGAGCCGTTTCCAGCAGTGTTTCCGGGAACCAATGCCATTTCATCGAACCTAAACCCCGAGCAGCCGCACGTCGAACGCTAGGGGAAAAATCGGCAGTGGCGACGCCCAAAAGGGTTGTCAGGGCTCGTGGATCTCCGATGCCAGCTAACGCCCGAATCGCCCAAGAACGAGCGGTGTAGTTATGCTGATCCAATTGCTCTAACAACGGAACCACCGCAGGCTCGCCAAGCTGTATGAGCCCTTCAACGGCTGAAACAGCAGCGCCTGGATTGTTATAGCTCAAGGCTGAAACTAATATCGGCAATGCGGCGAGATCATTAGCGGCTGCCAGCTCATCCATTGCGTCAACCAAACCCATGGCGGATTCAGCAGCCTCGACCGCTTTAATGAGAGATTCTAAATGGGCGGACATAAAAAGATTAAAAAATTTGCTGATTATTAATCTTTACAGTAGCTGATCCATTAGCTCCATGACCTGTACTGAGTCGGGGTCCAATGTAGGTAAGTTAGCTTCCTGCAAATTTCCTTCAACCAAACCCCTAAGGGAAATCAGCTTTAGACTATTCTCGGCCAAGGTATTAGCAATGGGTTGGGCGGCGGGGAGATAACCAATAACCCCTAAATCAGCTAAAGCCACGCGGCGTAATTGTAAGCTATCGTTTTGTAACGCTTCAATCAGTCGCTCCGCATAGGGCTGAGCCGCATCAGGACCGGAGGCAAGCTGATAAAGAGCTCTCGCTGCCGAAAATTGGATTCGTTCTACCGGATGTTCTAGAAAAGGAACGATGTCGTCTATGGCCTCAGTGGCACCCAGTGTGCCCAATGCTTCCAAAATCGCATCATAGGGTTGGCTCAAATTCGGGGGTTCTGGAGCCGGATAATCGCTGGCTATTTCATTGCGCAGCAAACTCAGCAGTGGAGACATAGAATCTTTCGAACCCAGCATTTCCAATGACTGAGCAGCGGCTTCCCGGACGTAAAAGTCAGTGGAGCTGAGTGAGTCAATTAGCGGTTTGACTGCTTGCAAATCCTCTAGTTTTCCGAGGGACCTAGCGGCATTCCTTCGGAGCGGATAACCACCGTTGGGAGTACGATCGTCACTATCTTTAAGTGCCGCAATTAAGCCGGAGACAACTTCTGGACGTTTTACGCGAAAGCGACCTAGCCACCAGGCTGCATAAATACGTAATCCCAAATCATCTCCTTGCAGATTCGAGATCGCTTCTTCCGGTGACAGAAAAGGTTCGGCGGCAGTGTCAGGTGAGTCAGGCAACATCATCACAAAAAAATACCGGAGAAGACTGCCACGATCCACCAACGCTTTCAGCGGATAGCGGCAGTCTTCTGCCGGATAGATTTACTCAGCGATTAGCTAAGAGCGTTGATCGCGTAGTCGAGGTAGCTGTTAGCAATCACACCGGGGTCACCAGACAAACCGTGGTTGGACTTGATGTACTTGAGGGCTTCGATATACCAGCTAGGAGACAGTTCAAAAGTACGGTTGATTTCCGCAATTCCCGCCAACAGGTAATCATCCATGGGACCAGTACCGCCAACAACACAGCAGTAAGTAACCATGCGCAAGTAGTAACCGATGTCACGAACACACTTGTCCTTACCGCGCTGATCAGCCGCATAATTCGGACCAGACATTTGAGTGGTGAAGGGATACTTGGTGTAGACGGCTTGAGCAGCGCCTTGTGCTAATTGAGAAGACTTGCTGCTCAATACTTTGGCTGCTTCTAAACCAGACTTAGCTTTCTCAAAACGACCAAAAGCAGATTGAAGTTCAGTGTTGCTCAAAAAGCGACCCTGAGAGTCTGCAGTTGAGACTGCTTCGGTTAGAGGGGTTTTCATTGTCTAAATTTTCTCCAAATCAAGATTTATCGTCATACATGCTTTGGCTTTAGTTCGAAGAATCAATTATTCCCAAACTAAAGACTATTGGGGAGTCATAACCTATGCAACTGCTGCTGCTGCTTTATCGAAGTAAGTGCCGATTTCAGCAACAATACTGGAGCAGTCGCCAGAAGTGATGCCGTTGGGGTCCTTAACAATTGCCAGAGCAGAAGCCTTCATTTTCTCAACAGCAACTGCGACAGATGCACCGGGAGTCCCCAATGCCAAGTAAGTTTCGCGGAGACCGTTCAAGCAACGATCTTCGAGGACACTAGCATCACCAGCAAAGATTGCATAAGTGACATAACGTAAGATGATTTCCATGTCGCGCAAGCAAGCTGCCATGCGACGACCGGTGTAAGCGTTTCCACCAGGAGCGATGAGCGCAGGCTGATCAGCAAACAACTCACGAGCAGCATCAGCAACAATTGAAGAAGCGTTACCAGTAATACGGTTAACAGAATCCATGCGCTTATTGCTATCGGAAACCATCGCAGTCAGGGCGTCGAGCTGAGCAGTGCTGAGGTATTCACCGCGAGCGTCCGCTTGGGAAACCACTTTCGCAAATGCGTCGAACATAAATTTGATTCTCCTAAGAACTTTATCGAAGTGTGTTGAACAAGAACTCGATCATATTATTGATCACCTGAGACGAAGAGGCTCATCTCATTTGCCCTGAAATCAAGTATTGAGAATTACAGAGCAAAAACTAGAACTTAATTTTAAATCCCTAGGGATTTAGCTCAAATTCCAGCTTGTTCGGTGGTGCAACCAGAAACCCAATCAGCAACGCTAAAAGAGCTTAGCGAGTTTGATAAAGGTCGTCGTTCATTTATTTATACTATTTCGTTGGATCGTTTTATGTTGCGTTTTGCAAACAATTGTTACCTAGTCGGAAAGGTCTTGGGTTTAGAGCAAAATCGAGCTCCTGTGAGCCAGAATTATCAGCAGTTCAGTCCCAGTTCACTACTTCCGCGTCTCTGTTGATTTAGTGATTTGCGATCGCAAGTTTTTTCTCAAGATCGAACAAAAAGCTGTGGATGTATTCCTCGGTCCAGTCTGCGCCGTAAAAACGAGTCAGCATGCCTCTGGCTGGATCTTTTTCAGCTCGATATCGGATGTAACGAAGCTGAGCCTTTTCAATGTCAGCAAGTTCATCGGGCGACGTGATGGGGTCAGCCTGTTCGACAAAGTCAAGATAAAACTGTAAATACGCTTTAAATGCTTCAAAAACGTGAGTCTCGACAGCTTCGGTTTTGTCCGGTCGAGTCCATAAAAAGGCCGGAGAGAAGAAAGGCTGTGCTTCTTCGGGAAAATCACCGCCCCAGGGTAAATGTTTCTGAAACGCTTTGAACGTAGGCATCAGCGGTTCAGAATACTTGGCTTGATAGGTCGGATCATCCCGAAAGAGGGGCTGCATATCCAAGGCAATCAGATGCCCTCCTGGCAGCGTCACTAAGTCGGCACCGAAGAAAGGCAGGTCGTAATTGAGACGCGGAAAAATTACGAAGTTTAAAACCTGAAACGCATCTCCCCCTTGAACATGAGCGGCACGGACTTGCCTCAGCTTGGGCGATTGGACGGCAAAGCTTGTTGTTTTTACCTCAGTCTCTCGGCGCCCTTTCCCGGTGACCGCAGATTTGAACTCAAACCCCTCAGGAATGGGGTATGGAGACAGCTTTAAGCGTTCCTGCATTAGTGTGATCGCATAATCCAGGAAAGGTTGATAGATGGTCATAACAAATTGTGATGTGAAGCCAGAACAGGCTAATTAGGAAACGACAGCAGCTTCCGCAGGCTGAGCATCTTCAAACAAAAATCCGTAAAGGAATTTTTCAGACCAGTCGTGACCAAAATAGCTACTAAACAAGCCCGATGCTGGGTCTCGTTCCGCACTGTACTGGTCATAATCCTTTTGCGCCTGGTCGATGCGTTTGAGGTCTGCCGGATCGCTGGAAAGGGTGGCATTGTCTAAAAGCTGCCAGTAGAGGTCTAAATAGCTCTGAAAAGCCTCAAAAACGCGGGTTCCAATGGTTTCGCGATCGGTTTGAGCAAAGAGAAGATATTTTGAAAAATACTGATTGGCATCGTAGAATCTCATCTCTAGATCTTGAGCTAAATCTGGATAGAGATCGTGCAAGGATTTGAGGGGCTTAATGTATTTTTCTAGATATACGTCGTCTTGGAAAAGCGGTTGAAAATCCATGACGACTAAGTTTTTGACTTTTCCGAACGACAAAAAGTCTATTCCTAATAGCGGCAAGTCATAGCCATAGGCTGGATACAGCACGCTATTAAAAATTTGTGCGCTGGCTCCGGCATCGATGTAGGTATACCGAATCTTGCGAAATTCAGGGCATTGATAGCACCAGCTCTCGATTGTGGCTGGATTTTTGCCTCGCTTGCCCTCTTGACGCTCTAGCCCAGGAGGAATCGGACGGCTACTGAGGTCAAAGCGTTGAAACAAAGACTGTTCCAAGTGCTTGAGAAAGGGCTTATACATGGATTTAAAAAGTTGACTTAAATATCTAAGTCTTCAAAGGTTAAGAGATTTTGCTGGGTCTCGCCTCGGGAATGTAAAAGTAAGTAACGTTCCTTAACAGCTTGGCGGTCGTCCCTCGGCGTGGGTATTTAAGGCGCGGACTTGATTGGTTTGAATCATGGCGGTCAGGTCTGCGTCTGAAGGACAACGCCGCTCGGAGCAGTAGGTCATCAAATAAATGCCGTTAAGCATCCGTACGGTACTCACGCGCACGCGAAAGTCATCGGTCATAAACCAGCAGCGCTCTTGCCCTTGATTGGTTTCGTAGTCAGTATCAATCGTCAAGATGCCGTCTTGTCCAAACCAGTAGCGGCTGACGACAGGGATGCGTTCAACATAGCCTTGATTTCGCAGCAACTTACCGGAGCGCCCTGTTTCATCGTCAGGGACATCCACTAAAACGGCCGCTTTGTCTGGATCGGGTTCTGCCGTATATTTTTTATGTTCTTGCCACATAAAGCTGGCACCGCTAGCTGCCTTGCCCGGATCGATGCCTTGGGATTCGCATACAATCTTGATCTGGTCGTCATCGGGTGTCAAGACATTGACGTGCAGTTTGGATTCTCCCGATTGATCAGTGACTGCATCAAAATGATGAACGGTGCGTTGGGTATACCAAGTCCCGTGACTTTTGCGAAAAAAGTCCAGCATGGTGAGAGGGTGGGTGCAAGACGACATGAGCAATGAAGATAAAGTCTGTAACAGTTTCGATTTAAAATCTTTCCGAGCTTAACGTTGGGTCTCCTCCTGTCGCAATTTGCGTTCGCCAATTCTGACTTGTCACTTTTTCTCAGCTCGCTCAGATAGTCAGAACAGAAGGCTCAGAACACCGGTTGATTTTGAGTCGCGTAATTTCCAGTGGTTTGATCAGCTTAGATCGCCATTTTTTGAAGGCAGCGATAGTAGAGCCCAAATTTTTGCAGTCAATAATATTCTTTTACGTCATGACACCAGATGCTGTGGAGGCCGCTGTTCGGTCAGGTCAAAGCCTTAATCATGCTGATTTATATCAACTTAATCTGAGCGGCTTGGATTTGTCTCACGCAGATCTTCAAGGCGCTATCTTATTGCGATCGCGTTTGGATGAAGCAAATTTAACCAGGGCAAATTTAGCGGATGCGGATCTGCGGGGCGCCAGTTTGGTTAAGACGGTGCTTCAACAGGCCAATTTACAAGGGGCCTGTCTATATCGCGTGGATTTAAGCGGAGCCGATCTGCGTGAAGCCAATTTGACCGATATTCAACTTAAATTTGCTCGCTATGACAGTCACACGATGTTTCCGGAGGGATTTAATTACCGCTCCTCAGAAGCAATTGGGCCGAAGGCGAATTTGAATGGGGCACCGTTGAATACAGCGAATCTTCGGTTTGTGGATTTACAGGAAGCCAACTTGCTCGGAGCCTACCTCGGCGGGACAGACTTAACGGGCGCTAATCTTCGCTCAGCGCGGTTGGTATTAGCGGATTTACGGGGGGCGACGCTCACGGGGGCTTTCTTACGCCAAGCTCGGATCAACAATGCCAACTTAGCAAGAGCAGATTTGCGGGCGGCCGATTTTACTGAGGCTGGGTTTGAACAGTTTGAAAGTATCGCTGGAGCGGATTTTAGCCAGGCTCAAGGTCTGACAGATGAAATGCGATCACAACTGCTGTCCCATCCGGCTGAACAGCTCGATGAAATTCATCCGTTGACACTTAAATCAACTCGGGAGAGCTTGGAAAAATAACTGCAGAAATTAAGTGAAAACCCGAATCTCTGAATAAAACGATGAATACGATAGTGTTTTTTAAATATAAAAAAAGGCGATATTTTTGGGTTTAGATAACGCGAAAAATATCGCCAAGTAATGAAGCACTGCATTAAAGAAGAAATAAGCTTTTGGAAAAGTCCAAAAAAGCAATCAAATTAAGAATTGACGACTACCCAATTCTGTTTCAGCAAAGACATAAAGGTCGCAATTCCTTTAGAAAAACCTTGAGGATCTTGTTTTATATATTCGGGGAAATCTTCATAGGGACGCCAGGCTTCTGCCTCGTTATGTCGTAAAAACAGGTTCCGATCTTCACCGATTCGTTTCCAAATCATCTGACCGTTGATTACTTTTTTAGTCATATAAAGTAGCTCCTCCTCAAGAGAATTAATTGATTTGTTCGGTCTTAAATTAGTTTAAGACGGTGCCCACTTCTGTAACTACAATTACGAAGCAAAAGTTTTTTCTATTAGACGAAAACGTCTAAAAACAAGGCTTTTCAGCTAGTGATTTCGATTAGATAAAGGCCTCAAGTGCAGCTCCAGCAACTTTATGATCCGTATCTTTTTGCATATTTAAGAGTGCTGCTTGAGCGGAAGATTGCGCTTTGAAATTCTGAAGTGCATAAGCAACTCGGATGCGTAAATAATCTTCTTCAACTGTGACGAGAGCTAGCAGTTCTTGCAGAGCGGTTTCAGCTTGGGGGGTCTGAGCTAAGGCTCCGAGGGAATCAATCACGGCTTCTTGTACAGCCGCATCCTCGCCAGCCATTCCGATCTTGAAAACTTCTAGAACTTCTTCAAAGCATTCAAGTTCAACCAAAGCCGGAATAATGCTGCGACGAACGAGCCAGTGATCGTCCATTACAAAGGTCTGGACTAAGTGGGGGGCTGAGGCTTGACCGAAAAAGGAAATAGAATTAGCCGCTTCCGCTCGAACACTCGGAGTGTCATCGAGTTTGATCATTTCCAGTAAAGCGGCAAATGATTCTGGGGTGGGCTTATGTCCCAGTTCTCGAGCGACAAAGGTGCGCACTAGAAATTCTGGATCATTGGCTTGCTTGATTAAAATGTCCACCGCTGTTTCCGCCGGATATTCCCTGAGGGCGGCAATCGCCTTTATGCGATATTGAAAGTCTGTTTGATCTAGGTTGGCGGCAATCTGCTCAAGGTCCATACAAGCCACAAGTTGGAAACGAATGTTTCATTATGGTAAACCTGAATTTCAGCTCAGTCGGTGTTCTCAAGCTGTTCGCCCGGGTCATTGAGCCACTGAACTTAGGCCTATAAACCTGTTGCAGAAACCCAAGATCAAGCTGCTATCTATTGCTTCCGTTTCGTTAAACCATGCCCAAACCTGCTCTCAGTCCACAAGTTTTAGAATTGATCCAAAAAGCCCGAATCGTAAGTTTTCAAACTTGGGAGACGACTCATTCAGAAAGCGCGATCGCAATTTTTCAAGCGGCTGACGATGAACGTCGTTATCTCACGGCTGAGGACTACCAAGCTCTAGCCGATTTAGCGCCAACCCATACTCAGTTTTTTGTGATCGCACAGCAGCTTGAAGCCGACGTCAAAAACATTGTGGATGAAGCGCGGCAAGGCGTGTTAAGGACGTTTCCAGATATTGCTGAACCGGGTGGTCGATTGTATCCGGCGATGCGAGCAGAGGCCTGTTGGCGAGATTTTTGGCAATTTCTGCGCTGCGTCACCTATGGCATTGCCGGACAGGAGACCCAGTACACGAGTGCAGAAGGCCTGCACTATATGAATTTGCTTTACCAAGAATTACAAGTCCCTCTCGACGCCATGATTGTGGGTTTAAAAGGTCTCAAAACAGCTAGCCTCAAGCGCATTAATCCTGAATGTAAATCTGCGATCGCGCCCTATTTTGATCACTTAATCGATTGTTTGGCTTACTTCTCGTAGCTTTTGTCGCGATCGGGTCGCTGCTTCAGCTACTTGAGCATTATCGTCCTTACGTAGGTAGTCAAGGGCAGCCTCACTCCGCGGATCGGGGAGGTTTGCCAACGCTTCCGCTAGTTGTTTACGCATTAACCAGTCTGGACTGTTGACAAAGGGAAGAAGACGATCCAAGGTTTCCACCGCACCAATTTCCCCAAGGGCCATCACCGCCGCTTGCTGGTACAGGGTTTCCGAACTCTCCAAAGCTTCCAATAAAACAGTCTGGGCTCGCGGATCTTTTAGATTGCCCAAGGCAACAGCGGCGCTAAACGGCACGAGCCAGTAGCTGTCTTCATAAAACGCATGGCGCAAGGCTTCAAATGCCCGTTTATCCTCCAGATAACCCAGTGCGCCAGCTGCGATCGCTCGGACATTGTAGTCCGGGTCAGTTGTCATGACCTCAACTAACAACGCCCAATTTTCATCGGTCGGTTTAATACCCAGCGCAAACGCTGCCATCCCGCGTACTTGGACTGATTCATCAGATAAGGTTCGCTTGAGTAAAGGAAAAGCCGTTAACGCAGGAGTTGATTCGGCCTGTAACGCAAGCAATGCTAAAATCCGATCCTTTTGCTCTGAACTCTGTAGCTGTTGTTCAATCTCAGCCAAAGTCGGCGGCGGTGTTGACATGCCAGGGAGGTTTTATGGGTACAGGATTAAGGCGGCAGTTGTGGCCGCGACTTAGGAAGAAGAAACCGGAATATCAAATAACATTGTGGACATATACCGCTCCGTCCATTCGGGTCCGAAGGATTTTTCTAAGACTCGCCGCGTCTTGTCATTTTGCTGCTGCTTGGCACAGTAGTACTTTTGAGCCGCAATAGTTTCTTCTACTTCTAAGGTAGACCCGAGTTGCTGGGCTTTGACTGCCAATTGACAGTGAATAGTCAGATAGTTCTGGGCGCGCTGTAAAAAAGCGGTTTCTTCCTCAACCGTTTGAGGACGAATAAATAGACAGAACTTAGAAAAGATATCAGCCCATTGGGGCAATGCACGAGGCTGTGAAAACTCAACTTCAGGGAGTTGTGCAAGGGCTTCACGATACTGGAGCGGGAGCGAGCGCACGCCATTCGCTGGAGATAAATCAGCGATCGCAGCGGTAATTCCAGCGCGTTGACTTCCGACTAAATCGACCCCAAAAATAGGTAAACCATAGGTGGGCTCAGGAAACATTACACAATGCAAAATATCAATGCCGTTGCCTACCTGAGCTAATTCCAAATGAAGTTTGCGGAACTGAGGCGTTTGGTGGCACTGATTTTCAATGACGAGTTTTGAGCCTTCTAGGCTGCCTTCGATATAGCCCAAATCTGTAGGGACTTGATACGGCGATAAAGTCAAGTTATCTTGCCAAATCGCCTCGATCGAATCAGCTAGTTGACGAATAAGGGGATGAAGAGAGGTGCGAAACGACGCGGGCATGGAGCGGAGGGGAATTTAAAAAAATGAATGTTATGACCCGAGTTTAGGAATAACAACAGGAATAAATTAATTCCTAATGTATTAACGAAAAAACAATTCTTACTCAAGATTTATTGTCTAAGCTGATTAGTCAACCCTAAGCTCAGTCCTAACAGAGTAACAGGTTCTCCAGACAAAATTTGTCAAGTCACGCGATTCTTGCGTTTAACCCAGGTCCTCTCAGTAATCGACATTACCAGCTGAATCAAACCGACTCCCTCACATCACACGACCCTGTCTTTTAGTTCAAGACCTCAAACGCAGCTTGAGTCTCTATGAGAACGTGCTCGGTTTTCGGTGCGACTATCAAGCGAGCGCCTCTCCTGACTCATACTTATACGAAGTCTTTCAGCTACCCCCTCAAGCTCAGCTCACGTTTGCAACCCTCAGCACCGACCGAGAAGCGCGTGCGATCGCATTAACAGAAGTTAAAGGAATCGAGCTAGCAAAACCGAAACCGCCTGTTCGGATTGGCTTAGTGATGGAAGTTGAGGACTTGGCAGCCACAACTCAACAAGTTGCGGCTATTTCATTGAAAGTCATTCCCCCGCACTCTCTTAATTCTGGGCCGGGACGAAATTTTACAGAACAGGGCATTTATGATTTCGATGGGAATTTGATTGTGCTGTACGAAATCTCAATCACCAGTAGCGAGGACTAGTCCCGCCAAGCTAAACCTAAATATGAACTTGCTTCACTTAGTACAAACCTCGCTCAGAATTCTTGAATCCAATGAATGTAACTGCTTCAGGACGCATGCTGATTTCCTACAACTTTGACGTCGATCCGGCTCAACTTCCACCGCTAAGTTCATCCGAGTTTGTGGCAGCGCTTCAACAAGGGCTCAGCTCCGAACCAGAAATTACTTGCCAACCACTTGAACATCCCCATTGGCTAGCCGAAATTCAATTTCCGCTCAGTCAGTTCGCGCCTCCTCGAATTGGGGAATTGTGTGTCTCTGCGATCGCAAACCAACGCAGCTCCAACAAATCAGCCCCTGTTACGCTGGCTCTCGGCGGCATTAAGACAACTCCGGCGACAAGCCCAAACCCAGCTGCCCTCCAAGAAGGTAACTGGGGCGTGGATCTAGTGGAAACGGTCTCCAAAGATATATTTTTCCTCAAAGTCAACTGGACTACCTTGATTGCGGGCAAATCCCCAGACCAAATCTTTGAAGCTGAGTACTCAATTACAAATTAATTTGTAACTGACCCAACCAACTGATTTATTAATCCCCCAGCACCGTCGCATAGCAGAGAAAGGGCGAATTGGGCGACTTTCGAACAAAACTGAGATATTTTTAACAACCATCATGAAGTTTTACAAAACTTGATGGTTGTTGTTGCAAGGCCGTAGCAATATTGATCATAGCAAAGCGTATAAACGTCATTTCTAAGGATTTCTGTTCGTTTTTATGTGCCTGTCTACTGGCTTCTGCTGGCCATTAGAGCTGTCGCTAGTAGTGGGTTAAACCCTCAAGAATCCGGGAATCGCCAGCCAACTTTGCCCCTCTTTTGAAACGAGTTTTTGAATTCACGTTGTTAACCAGGAGATATTGCTAATGCCTTTTGGACCCGCTTCGCGCTTAGGCGTAAGCCTATTCGATGAGACTCCCCCAGTCGAATGGGTGCCAGGTCGTTCTCAGGAAGAAGCCGAAACCATTATTAACGCTGTCTATCGTCAGGTCTTGGGAAATGCCTACGTAATGGAGAGCGAGAGACTAGCTGTGCCCGAGTCTCAATTCAAGCGGAATGAGCTGAGCGTACGTGAATTCGTTCGTGCAGTTGCTAAGTCTGATCTGTATCGCTCTCGCTTCTTTACTAGCTGTGCTCGCTACCGCGCTATCGAGCTGAACTTTCGCCATTTGCTAGGTCGTCCTCCCTACGATCTTGAAGAAATGCGCATGCACAGCACCATCCTCGACACAGAAGGCTTTGAGGCGGAAATCGACTCTTACCTCGATAGCGACGAGTACCAGGCGACTTTCGGTGAGAATTTTGTTCCTTACATCCGCGGATACAAGACGGAAGCTTGCACCAGCATGGTTCAGTTCACCCACACCTTCCAGTTGGTGCGTGGTGCTTCCAGCAGCAGCTTGAAAGGCGACCTTGCAGGCAAGAAGCCCAAACTGAATGCACTAACTATCAACCAAACTCCGACGCCAGTCGTATCTCCGGCAAGTGGTGGTTCCGCGTTCCAGAATCCGGCATTGGGTTCCCGGACTCGTCAAGGTGTTGCTGCGACTTCTGATGGCAAGGTTTACCGCATCGAAGTCACCAGTATTCGCGCGAAGGGAGTCAACCGGGTTTCTAAGTTCCGCCGTTCAAATCAAGTGTTTTTGGTGCCTTTTGACAAGCTGTCCCAGGAGTATCAGCGCATTCATCGTCAAGGCGGCGTGATTTCCAGCATCACCCCAATTTAGTCCTCCGGGATGTCAACGTATCAATCGGCAAGGCGGTGTGATTTTTTTTATCACACCGATTTATTTCATTTGAGTCCCTGTCATCAGGGGTTTTTAAAACTTTAATTTAGGAGATTTTTTCCATGGCAACTGTACCCGTTTTGGAACTTTGGCCGACGAGCGACACCGCTGATGTGCAGACTATTATTCGTGCGATTTACAAGCAGGTCTTAGGAAATCCCCATGTGATGGACAGTGAGCGCTTGACCTCTGCTGAGTCTCAGCTAGGAGATCGTTCCATCTCTGTGCGCGAGTTTGTTCGGCAGGTCGCTAAATCTGACTTTTACCGGAGTCGCTTTTTTGAATCCTGTGCACCCTATCGCTTTGTGGAACTCAACTTTAAGCATCTTCTGGGTCGTGCTCCTCAGGATCAGCGTGAATTGTCTGAGCACATTGTGCGCTGCGTGGCGGAAGGCTATGACTCAGAAATTGACTCCTACGTTGATAGCGATGAGTATCAAGCTGCATTTGGCGAAAACATAGTTCCTTATACTCGGGGAACAGCTAGCGAAGCAAACCCCAAGCAGGTCGGCTATAACCGGATTTTCGCTTTAGATCGTGGACCGGCTCAAGTTGATAGCTCGGTTAAGTCTGCTCAGCTCGTCTTTGACGTTGCTACTAACAGTGCCACTTCCATCAAGGCATCGACCTCGACTGTTATTGGTTCTGGGACAGAGAAGCGCTTCAAGATTCTTGTCTCCGGCTCTAAATTTGATAGCCCTCGTCGCGTAAGTACTACTGAGTACATCGTTTCAGCCTCCAAGATGACCCCTCAAATTCAGCGTATCAATCGCTCCTCTGGCAAGATTGTTAGCATCACTGAAATCGTCTAGTTTTTTGGGTTGAGACAGCATTGGTCTGCAGTTCTCAACCTTCTTTTTTGAAGCTTTTTCCCCTCTTTTTTGAAGCTTTTTTATCCCAAGATAAGCATCTATTTATTTAGGAGATTTTTACTAATGGCCCTTTGGATTGAATCAGAAGCTCTAGAGTTACGCCCGAATGCGACTGAAGATGATTTACAGATTGTTATTCGGGCTGTTTACCGTCAAGTGCTCGGCAATGCTCATATTCTTGACGGTCAGAGTTTAACTGAAGCTGAATCCCAATTACGTAATGGTGATATTACTGTTCGGGACTTTGTTCGTGCAGTTGCTCAGTCTGACTTTTATCAAGCTCGCTTTTTCGAGCCTTCTTCTAGCTACAGATTTATCGAGCTAAATTTCAAGCATCTGTTAGGCCGTGCGCCGCAGGATCAAACTGAGATTGCTCGTCACGTCTTGATCTATAACGAAGAGGGCTACACTGCTGAAATCAATTCCTACATCGATAGTGAAGAGTACATCGCCAACTTTGGTGACAATACTGTTCCCTTCGTTCGTGGAAACCAATCTCAAATCGGCATCAAGAATGTCGGCTTTAACCGCACCTTTGCTTTAGACCGGGGTTATGCAGCGAATGATGTTGGTCAGTCCGCTCAACTTATTAGCGATTTAGGTACTAACTTGGCGACTAGAATCAAGCCACCCGTTAAAGGAGGTGGTGCTTACACTAATACTAGTAAGCGCTTCCGGATCCGCGTTAGCAATTCTAAGTATGGTCCTCAGGTTCGCCAAGATGGGAGCACTCTAGAGGTTTCCTACAGTCAGCTCACCAAAACTATCCAGAATTTGCAAAAAGTAGGTAGCCGGATTGTTTCTATTAGTGAAGCGATCTAAGTCAACAGACTGCTTGCAATATCCCCACTGATGTGTGTGGGTTAATTTTATGCCAGATAGCTGTCAGGAGAAGTGCTTGTTCACTGACTTTCTAACGCTGTCTGGCTCTCCACTAGTATCTACTTGATTTGTCAACATCAAAAATTTATTCC
>JBCDHF010000063.1:0-14715 GCA_038750375.1 Cyanobacteria bacterium P01_H01_bin.15 | reverse complement strand
TGGGTTTTCTGTTCTCCTCTATCTACTGCTTCTACCGCTTTCTGTCTCATTTCTATGGGGTAGCTCGCTGCCATCTTCCTTGCATTTTTGTCTCGATTCCTTCTCTTTTAACACGTCCTAACCCTTATTTGTGTTGCTATATATCGAGAAAGATTTCCGCGTGATAGATTCGATGGCTAGCCTGCAGTTCAAAGTCAGTACCGCTCAACGTTTGACTACCAATTTCAATGCCATCAAGCAGGAACGTCAGTTCCACCGTCTTATCCCCATCGGGGACTACTTCTACACCATCCCCATAAAATTTGAGTCCGAGTTTAGCAGAGATAAAGGAATCATAGGCACTCCCTTCACCAGACAACAATAAGCATAATGCTTCGTTATCCGAGATGAGACTTTCCTGAACTCCTGCATCTGAATCGGTATTGACTCCGATACCATACTCTTCATTGATAACACTATCGGCTTCCGAGTAAGTCCCATCCAATTCCTTAGAAAGTCCATCAATCAAGAAAATGTTGAACTCCCCGGTGCCGTCTCTGTCGGAAACACTTGGATTACCATAAATGATGGCGTCATCTTCAAAGAGAATTTCATGGGTTCGCTGGGAGATACCATATCGAATCTCGCCCTAAGCGACAAACGTCAGACCATCCCCATTCAGAAAGTCATTTCCATCTCCCCCGAACAGGGTGTCATCTCCAAGCCCCCCACATACTGTCGTGACCATTGGCACCATTCATCCCATCATTTCCTTTGTCACCATCGGGGCTGTCCTCGCCAGCACCGCCATTCATCGCATCGTTCCCATTCCCACCAGAAGCGCTATCGTCACCAGCACTGCCGCTGATAATGTCATCTCCGTCGCTATCATTATCAGGCCCGCCTATTTCATCGATCCGAATCACTTCTTTTCCCTAAAGATGATTGCAACATCGTAGGGCAGCCGCTCCCATACGAAAATCGACTGATCGCAGCCACCACTTTCGTAAAGGAGGGGATTCCTGCATGAACGCTTTAGAATATCTAAGCAACTCAAAATCAGAAGTGTCTTAAGCGATCTGGCGAAAGCCATAACAAAAATAAAAAAAGCCTCCTATCAGGAGGCTCTTAAAAGGCTATGAAATGAGACAAGACGAGTAAGTAAGTTATAGACTTACTCGCCAGACTCAATTATGCAAGTAAAACACTGTCAAGAAGAGCTAAATCAGCACTCGCATTACCGTTGCCCAAAGCTGTCAGCGCATCAACCACATTGCCGTCAGGGGGGAATGCGGGATTGTCACGGTAAAGAACATCTGCCACATTCGCGGAAATACTACCAGCGGTGAAAGTAAGAGTAAAGCCGCCCGACGCATCCCCTGCACCACGCAAGTCCACGCCTAAGATGCCATCCGAAAAGAGCGATAAGTGGCTACCCGACAGACCCAGCTCGTCAATCACGCCCTCAAAATCAAAAATATCACCATCCACGTCTGAAATATGGAAATCAGTAATCACATCAGGAGCAGAAGTCACTTCGGCAACGGTATTCCAAGCGAAGATATCCGCACCGGTTCCACCAGTCAGATTATCAGAGCCCTCACCTCCCGCAATGTAGTCACTGCTTGAACCACCCAAGATGCTGTCGTCTCCTCCGAGTCCAAACAGGTTATCTGCGCCTTCATCACCCTTAAGCGTGTCATCGCCGCCTTCGTTGTCACGGGAGACTCCTGCCGCTACATTAAAGGAGCGTAGACCCAGCTCGACGTCGGGAGTTGCAGAAGAGATAAGGACGGTATCAGCAGCTTCTACCAACTCGAAGTTATCCATGCGCCAGACCACCTGGGGATCTTTCCTGTTCATGAGATCGATGTTGTCCAAGGTCAGGCTACCCACTTGCCGGTTATCACGCAAGAAGGTCAACTCAACAAGATCCCTGTCCACTAAAGACGGGTCAATTTCGTTCCCATCAGTATCATAAAATTTGAAACCGAGCCTGATCTCGTTGAACGCGTTGTAGAACGTGCCGTCCAACTCACCATTGATAAAAAAGCTCAGTGACTCATCATGGGAAATAGTTTTCTGACTCTCATCGTCATCGCCAATCGTATCAACGCCAACGCCAGAACCTCCTTTATTTATGGAAGTCACAGCATCCCCGCTTTCGGAGAGTCCCTCAATCCGTAGGAAATTGTCGTATACATCGGTTTGACCAGCCTGAGCAGAACCTTCCTGCCTAATGGTCTTATGAATACTCTTATCCCTTTCAACAATTTCGAAGTTCTCGAACAGTATCTGCTGGGTTTTTCGGGAAATTCCCCACTGAATATTGGCAATAGGCTCAAACAGGGCGTCATCACCCACAATCGTGTCAGAGTCGTCGCCACCAAACATAAAGTCGTCATCGGCGCCGCCATTGATAAAATCATTGCCCCGGCCACCGTTAATGGTGTCATCCCCGGCATTCCCCTCCAGAGTGTCATCTCCACCATTGCCATTGATCTGGTCATCACCAGCATTCCCGGAGGCTGTATCGTCTCCTCCTTGACCACTGATAATATCATTCCCGGCAGAGCCCTGGGCAGAGGTTTCAGAGTCGCCCATAACGATCAACATCCCATCCCCCCCTTCGTCTAGAGTCGGATTGCCTTCAGAATCAAGGTTCTCGAAGTCGTACCCTGGTCCCTTGAGATGGACGGAACGTAAATTTTCTCCAGAGACTTGGTACGTAGTACCATCGGTCCCTTCAGCGGTATATACACCCTCAACGCTATCGTCAACGTTGTCTCCTACAAACTCAGCCATTTTTACGAACCCCCTAGTTCTTATTTATTGAAATTCAGTTGTGATAATTCACTTAAACGCCTAAGAAACCACCTGTAACACTAGTAAAAAATTGATAAATTAATGCCAGAAATTACCTAGTCATCTAGATTGTTTTATCTTAGACACGCAAAAAAAATTTTGCAAGCTACAGTCCCTAAAAACACGGGGTTTTGTTAAGATTTCGACACGTGTTCACGAGAAAACACTTAGGTGAGCAGGTCCGGCATGGATTTTTATTTTGGCTCTGTGTCGGCTGAAAGCCCTTAGGTATGTGCGGTGTCTACTTGCTCAGGTGGTCAAACGTGAGCCCGGGATTGAGGGCATAGTGTTTTACAAGGACTTCAAGAAGATTAATGGATAGATGCGAGTAAATAGGTGTATCTCATTAGGCATAATTCCTGCTGAATTTCATGCCTAAAAATAGATTGAACCTATGTTTTAGCTGGCAGGGTCTATTTAAGTATTAGGAAAATTGTGAGGACATGGTTATGAAGAAAATTGCGATCGCAACTGTGATGCTGGCCTTTCTTGGCGGCGCTGGGACCCCTGAGGCTTTCTCGAACCCAGAGCCGAGAGAAATTAGCGGGTCTTGGCTGCTAGAAGATTTAGCTGGTCGTGGAGTGATTGATCGTTCGCAAATCACTTTGGAGTTTGGGGATGGGCCGAAGGTATCAGGAACAGCCGGCTGCAACCGCTATTTTGGCTCTATGGAGAGGGTGGCCTCCGAGGTCATCAACAGTGGGCCTTTTGCTTCAACTCAAAAGATTTGTCCTCCGGCTCTCATGAATCAGGAGCAGGCGTTTCTACGATCGCTGGAGCAAGCGAAAAGTTTGCGCCTGGAGGGACCGTTTTTATACGTAGATGTCGCCGAACAAGAGCGTCCGCTAAAGTTTAGCCCGCTCACAGCCTCGCCCGCTGGACTTTCAGCGGTTACCGGAACTGTGAGCTATCTTCAGCGCCGAGCTCTGCCACCGGGAACTGTCGTCACAGTTTCTTTGCAGGATGTAACCCAGCAGGATGTTCCGGCTGTCAGTATCGCTGAAAAAAGTATGACCTTGGGTGGAAAACAGGTGCCTATCCCTTTTTCCCTCGGTTACGACCCGCTTCTAATCAAGCCGGATCAGCGCTACACTGTGCATGCCACAATTGAATTAGATGGGCAGGTACTCTTCACCTCATCTTCTCCCAGCCCGGTCATTACCGATGGGAATCCGCAAACTGTCGAACTGATATTGGAGCAGCCCTAAGAATTAATTAGCTGCCGTTTTAATTTGCGTAGCCACTTTCGCATCGGATTATTGGTTTTGACTGCGGGCGGTGGCGGAGAGGGCGGGCGCTCTTCGCCTAAATAGCGGTAATGTTCCCAAAGATCTCTGTAGGGACCGCCAGTCCGCATCGGCTGTCCTGCCCAGTGTAGGTATCGTAATTTGCGGTTTTGATCGTAGAGAATATGATTACGTTCCTCGAACCCGGGAGAGCCCCCCCAGCTGCCGGGTTCATCGGGATAGAGCTTGGTGAGGTTAAGGCGCTTTTCTGTAGTTTTAAAAATGACGAAATTAAGTAGCGGTTGATCGGTCACGTTGTGAGTGAAATCAAAATATTCTCGATGGGATGACGCATCTTGGAAAAGTTCATAAAGTTCCGGTAACGTAAATAAACCTTGTCGTGAGCCCCAAAAACCACTGTTGAAGACGTCAGAAAGTTGCGCTTCTGGAAAAAGTCCAATTTCTAAAATGTAAGGATCAAAAATATCCCGCAGCTTGCGTTTTTTATGATGATGATCGCAACAGACAAAATCATAGGTTTGCAGATTCTCTAGAATCGGCGTCACAGGCTGGAAGGTAATAATGTCGGTGTCGATATATAGGAATCGCTCAAAAGGCCCAAACCAGAGCGCAAACTTGCGCATTTTATTAGGCAGTTTCAAAAAGTCTCGCTCAAAGATTTCTCCTACCCGCTGAGTAAATTGCTCGACAAGGGGCAGGTCAGGGAAAACGGTTACGCCGTGTCTATCCTTAAGTTCTTTGGCCGCATACTGATAATTGCTGTCGAAAGGCAACATCACAACCGGGATGTCAGGATCATGCAGCCGGAGTGTATTCAGCAGTGTGATCGCATTTTCTGCAACTTTATCGTTGGCAACGATGTAGATTCCCTGAGTCATGCTGAATCCCTGGAAATTAACTTAGTATGCCAGGGTTCACTGAAATCAGCAAACGGCTAACCGTCCTGCTTCCCAGCGTTTGACGATTAGCCGTTATCTAAAAAGTGCTCCACAAATCGATGGCATCTAGGGCATCTAGATGTAAACCCGATGAAACTGATTGGCATCCCGTTAAGGGGCTAGTGCATTACCTCGCAGCAGACTGCCAATGGTTTTGGCAGTGATTTTAAGTTGAGTGAGAGGGTTGGCAGGAACAACGGTCTTATAGAGATAGCTGTCGAATGTTAATTTCTGGACATCGAGGTCCGAACACATTTCAACGAAGGCTTCCCGAGTCGCATCGGTACGATAAAAGACCCGCTGCAAAATATCCAAAACTGTGTAAGTTAAACCGTACTTCTTATCCCAACGCTTGAGATAGAGCTTGAGGTCTCTTTCTGTCGGTACAATCGCTCCGTTTTGGGAGGTTTCTACAATGGTTTCGGCACACATACGAGCTGATTTTGCCGCAAAATAAATCCCTTCACCCGAAGACTTCGTGACTGTACCTGCTGCATCGCCAACAAGCGCCACACGACCGACGACTCGACGAGGTCGGGGATGTTCTGGAATTGGGTGTGCTTCTACTTTGATAATTTCACCCCCAACTAATTTAGAGGCTGCACGCGCCCGAATCCCCGCCTGTAAATGTTTGATCTTGGTCTTATGCCTTTGCATAGTACCGGTTCCGACCGCTACGTGATCATACTTGGGAAAGACCCAAGCGTAGAAATCGGGAGAGACATCTTGCCCCACATACATTTCGGCTAGATCTTCGTAATAAGCCATGTATTCTTCGGGTAGTCGAATGCGCTCTTGGAATGCGATCGCATAATTATAGTCGCCCGCATCAATGGCTTTGGCAATCCTTGAATTCGCTCCGTCAGCGCCTATTACCAGGTCGACGCTGAGAGATTTCATGGGACCTTTCACTTCGCCGTTCGTGTGGTCAGAATAATGCAGCGTATACTGACCGTTATCGCTCTCAGGGATATCAAGTTGAATTACGGTCCCGTTGATTAAATTCGCACCTAATTTGGCTGCACGCTGGCGCATAAAACCATCGAGGACTTCGCGACGACACATTCCAATGTATTCGTCTTGGTTGATCAGGTTAATGTCTACCTCCACATTTGAAGGTGAAATCATCTTCATGCGACGTACGCGGCGATCGATGATTTCAGGAGGAAGTTCGAACTCGCTAACCATACAAAGCGGAATTGCTCCACCACAAGGCTTGGCGTTATCTAGTTTGCGCTCAAACAGATAAGTTTCTATACCTGCTTTAGCAAGAACCTCAGCGGCGGATGATCCAGCCGGACCAGAGCCGACAACAGCTACCCGGATACCCAAATTTTTTTCCTCTCTCGATGGCTTCAGGCAAGAATCGTATCACGGGTTTTCCCGCACCATCGGGGATTTCTGGATTTCGTTCCTGAACTTGAAACAGGATTTAACATTCTTCTAAAAGTTTCTTTACATTCTGGGGAGCATTTAATCCGCCTGCGGCACTACATTTATTCTCTTTAATCACAAACCTGAATAATCCCCCTTAAGAGAAGAAAATCAAGTCGCTATGTTCTCTGGTGTAGAACTGCCCAATGCAAATGCTGCGTGTGCAAGTTTGAGCGCTTCTGCCCCATCCGTTTCGGCGACGATGCAGCTCACACGAATATCAGATGTGGCAATCATTTGGATATTAATTTTAGCCTCGGAAAAAGCCTTGAATAGCTTGGCTGCAACGCCTGGTTGACCCAGCATCCCTGCGCCGACAACGCTGACCTTCGCAATTTGCGAATCTACTTGGATTTCTTTAAATTGCAAACGGCTTTGCAGCGTCTCAATAGCAGCACTAGCGGCATTGGCATTGCTGCGTGCCAAAGTGAAGGCAATATCACGGGTTAAGCGGCCATCATCACTACGACGGCAGCGTTGAGATTGAATAATGGTGTCGACACTAATGTTGTTTTGAGCGAGTGCACCAAACACTTTCGCTGCCACTCCTGCCTCATCCGAGACCTCCGTAATGGCAATTCGAGCCTGCTCACGATCCAGGGCTGCACCGCGCACGGCTGGGAATTTTGCTTCTGGATTGGCTAAGGGCGATTTTAGAGGGGTTGCAAATGTCTCTGCTAAAACCTTCAATGCCTTGTCCAAATCATGCTGATCAATGACGCAGCTGACCTTAACTTCCGAAGTGGAAATCATTTTGATATTGATATCCGCATCTCCCAAGGTGGTAAACATCTGAGCGGCAATACCGGGTCGTCCAATGATGCCAGCTCCCGCAATCGCCACAATCGCAATCCGTTCATCAACCTCCACTTCTTCGGCGGGATTGCCCCCAAAGCGAGCACAAAAACCTTCTGCGATCGCATGGGCACGGAGAATGTCTGATTTAGCCACCGAAAAGGCGATGTCGTTGAGATTGCCCTGATGGATCGACTGGACAATTAGATCGACGTCAACATTCTGCTCTGCGATCGTGCCAAAAAGTTGTGATGCCACTCCCGGTTGATCTGGAATGCGTAGAAGTGCCACTTTCGCTTGGAGATCATCAAATTCAATGGCGTCAACGGCTTTACTCAATTCCAGCGCCGCCGTTTGTGCGCCCGCTTCTTGCGTTGGCAAAGAAACGACAGCAGGTCCCGGATCGTTTGTCCAACTGGAGCAGACCGTTAGCGGCATTCCAAAATTACGAGCAATTTCAACGGCCCGTGGATGAAGCACTTTAGCCCCGAGACTGGCTAGCTCCAGCATTTCATCAGCAGTGACTTCAGCCATTAATTGGGCATCCGGAACAAGTCGCGGGTCGGTGGTGAGAATCCCTGGCACGTCCGTACAAATTTCACACCGGGCAGCTTGAAGCGCGACTGCCAAGGCCACCGCTGAGGTGTCAGAGCCGCCCCGACCGAGCGTTGTAAATTCGAGTTCACTACTGGCTGTGATTCCTTGAAAGCCCGCGACAACGACGACCTCTCCTCGCTCTAAATGCTTTTGAATTCGCTCAGTTTTAATCTCTAAAATTCGAGCGTGGCTGTGAGCGGCTTCCGTGACAATCCCAACTTGAGCTCCGGTCAAGGAAATAGCCGCTTGTCCCAATTCTTGAAGCGCCATGCTCAGCAATGCAATCGATACTTGCTCTCCGGTCGAGAGAAGCATATCCATCTCGCGGCGGCTAGGGTTCGCGGAAATATCTTGGGCCAGGGAAACTAGCCGATCAGTACTTTTCCCCATCGCCGAAACAACAACCACCACCTGGCGACCGGTTCGAACTGTTTTTTGAATACGTTGAGCAACTGCTTTTATTCGCTCCGTGTCACCGACTGAGGTGCCGCCGTATTTTTGAACTACTAGCTCCATGTTCTTGGTCGCCGTTCGCTGGCGCCGATTCAATCAACTTTGCCCACTCACTTTAGCAGAGCCCCTAGCTGCCCTCACGGCGTGAAAACAGCCTACTAATCTCGCTGGGTTCGTCTAGGTCTTCTTCGAGTTCTGGGCCAATAAACTCTATGCCAGCCGCTTATTGGATTTAGGGTAAATGGAAATGACGTGGAACTGGAATACTGGGCTTTCGTGAGATTCGCACCATTTAGATTGGTCTCTTTAAGGCTCGTTCCATCGAGATTCGCTCCGTGCAAATTAGCCCCTTTCAAATAAAGCTTGCTCCAGATTGGCACGACGAAGATTGGTCCCTTGTAAGTTGGCGTACGCTAAACGAGCTTGCGGATAGTACGGCATCAGTCAACATCGAGTTTTGTAGATTGGCTCCTCGGAAAGATGCTTTTACTAAATTGGCATGTCGAAAATTGGCTTCTTCTAAGTTGGCGTATCGCAAATTAGTCTTTTGAAAATTGGTCAAAGCGAGTTGAACGCCTGTGAGGTTGATCACCATCCAAATTAAGCCCTCACAACAACATCGTACGCTTGGAGTTTGACGCAGCTGGAGTTTTTTCGTCAGAATCCTGAAGTTAGGCTGCTTCTCATAAAAATCTAATCAGGACACGATTGGTGATCGCATCCATGGAGGCGATAGTACTGGCTGTTAAGGCTCGCGCACCTAGCAATGCACCCTGTCCAGCACTTGTGGGTTCAGTGAGTGGTGATTGACGATCAGGTGCGTCATCTGCTGAAAACAATTCTCAAGCAATCGGGCTTATTGTTTTGTCTGCCGAGTGGTCTGTTGAGAATATTCAAGTTTTTGGAACCCGTAATAAGTGAGTAAGACGAGGGTCGCAGGAAGAACCAAGGCGCCCAAAACTTGAGCAAGATAATTTAGAAGACTCATAGTTTTTTAAGAATATAATTCTTTGAACAGAGGTCAGCGAAAGGCTAACTAGATTTTTCTCCGAAATTGTGAGAAACCCTCGCACAAGTTGACTTTATTTCGCTTGCTCTTCTTGGGATTAAATCAGTTCTTGCTTGTTGGCTCATTGAGTAAATCGCATTTCTATGAAGTGAGTCAAACTTATGAGATTAACGGTGTGGTAAAGCCTGTAAGTAACTGAGTTGCTTCCGGCAGATTTTTACCTTGGAGCAATACGCCAAAGTTTCCTAACCCTGCAGGATCTAACCATTGATGTAGGGCATCTCTGCGCCGTAGGGTTGTCTGCAAATCCAAGCCTTGAGTGCGGAGTTTCTCTAGGCGCTCGCCCAGTCCTAATGCCATCAGGAATAAGGCCTGACGTGTAAATCCAAGGGTTTGCAGGCCCGCTTTTTCTCCCCAACGCTGTAATGCGGTAAAGTCCACGTGAGCAGTAATATCTTGTTCTCCCAAATTGATGTAGGGATTACTGTGACGTTGATGATGTAGGTAGCACTGCAACGTGCCCTCAGAACGGGTCGGGGCGTAGTAACGCTTGCTTTCGTAACCATAGTCAATGGTCAGTAACCAACCTTGCGCGAGTTTGTTCGCAATCGTTTTTAACCAATCTGCGATCGCGCAATTAATCTCGGTCCGATAGTTTGCTGCGTAATTCTGGGGATTGAACTCAAGCTTACAGACGGCCAAATGCTCCTGCACTTTAGCCGTGAGTTGGCCCTGCATTTCCTCAAATCTTCTAGGTGCTGTTAGCTGAACAAAGATTTCTTGAAGTTTGCCACCATTCATTACGACGCGATGAACAGGGAGTGCATCCACCACTTCATTGGCGAAAACGCACCCTACTAAAGAATTGTTAGGGATTTCAGACCAATGCGACCATCGAACCGGTTGAGCCGATAACGTTTCTGCTTGGCGAACACACAACGCTGGGGATGTATCAACAATGACGTAATCTAGCGACTTAGCAAAAATAGGGGAATTCTGCTGCACCCACTTCAAAACATCGCGAGCGAACAAACCGGTCCCCGCCCCAATTTCTACTACTGTAAAAGTCGGTGGCTGAGCCAAGCGGTTCCACATTTCTGCAAATTGCGCCGCCAATAACTCACCAAAATCCGAGCCGAGGGAACTGGAAGTGAAGAAATCACCTTGAGCGCCAATCGTAACTTGACCACTTCCGTAATAGCCTGCCTCCGCATCGTACAGAACAACTGACATAAACTCTGCAAACGTCAACCGTTGCTTTGGAGATTGGCGCTGAGATTCAAGTAATTTAGCCAGTAACAAGGACTCTCTTGACGCCATAAGCCAATACCTGATTCAGATTGATAAAAGTTCCGCTTTGGATTTCCATATCGTGGCAAAAACATCGAAGTGATTGATTATTGAAAACTCGTTCATCTTTCTTAACCTTTATGCGGTAATTTCCGAAGAGCTTTAGACTCTGATTTACAAGTTGTGATCGCAAGTTATTGATCGCAAAGCCTTATTTCTGGATTTAGAGAGAATCGCCGCCTGATAGAGTGTTCATGCCGTAGCAGACCAAAGATTTGGTAAAGTAGATAGCGAAAAATGCCAATTAATCTGGTCGCAATGCTCGGTTTAGACAGCCTTTTTGTGAAAAACTAATTGAGTAATTGTTGCCCAAATGACTATTGAAAAAGCGAGGTTAAAATGAGATTCCGCACCCTTTTGGTGGCTTTATGTTTGGTCGGTTTAAGTCTATTAACCGCCTGTGGTGGCTCGGTAGATGCCGCAGATAAAGAGCAGCTAACCTATAAGCAGGTTTTAAACACTGGATTGGCAAATCTTTGCCCCAGTATTGATGAGGTTTCGCGCGGTTCTATTCCCATTGAACCCGGCCAGGTCATTGCTTTTCGGGATATGTGTTTAGAGCCCCAAGAGTATTTCGTCAAGGAGGAGCCTATCAATCAGCGGCGCGAAGCTGAGTTTGTTCAAGGAAAAGTATTAACGCGCAAAACGTCAACCCTAGATCAAATTCGAGGTGAGATTCGCGTTGGCGACAATGGCACAATCACCCTCGTTGAGAAGGACGGACTTGACTTTCAGGCCATCACTGTGTTGCTGCCCGGTGGTGAGCAGACTCCCTTTTTATTCACAATCAAAAAGCTTGTTGCTACAACTGAGCCCGGTTTGGGGGCCATTAACACCTCTACAGATTTTGAAGGCGAGTTTTCCGTGCCCTCCTACCGTGGAAACGTATTCCTGGATCCTAAAGGACGGGGTATTGCTAGCGGCTATGACAATGCTGTCGCCTTACCTTCGGCGGCAGACTCGACTGATTTCAACCGAGCAAATGTTAAAACTCTAGACCTAGGGAAAGGTGAAATCTCCCTGCAAGTTACTAAGCTTGACAGTGAAACTGGGGAAATAGCCGGGATTTTCAGTAGTGAGCAGCCGTCCGATACTGATTTGGGCGCTGACGAACCCGAAGAAGTCAAGATTAAAGGGATTTTCTATGCTCGTTTAGAAATCTAATGATGCATTGATTCGAGTAGCTCAAAGAGCAATTTTTCGCACAAATTCAAAATCGGATTGAAACTTGTGTGAAGTTCAAAAAAAGAGGCCGAAGCCTCTTTTTTACTTTGGCTATCCTGGCGTAGAAAGTGCGAGGAGATTCAGTATCAATACGGGCAGCGTCTGAAATATTGATCCTGTGAGGATTGTCTGTTTGAGAGCGAAAGATTCTTGCACTTCTGAAGCTAGGTCTTTACGTAATCCCTCGGGACAACAGCGACTTGATGAAAAATCTGTAATCGTGTAATTGCTGTTGTTTCTCAAACTAATCGTCGATAGCATTGGCATAAATAAATCAGTAAATATAGTTTGAGATTGGATAGGGCTATGATTGCAGCTAATGGTAGGGTTTTAAAGGAAGAAACCTTCCAACTTCTTAGGGCCTATCAGCATTCTTGTGAAGGTCCAAAGCGGTTGGAGTTACGTCGGCAGCTGGTGACTCTTAATCTGGGGCTGGTTCGTAAAGAAGCCTATCGTTGGTCTCGTCAATGTCCCGAGAGTTTTGACGACTTACTGCAGATTGGCTCGATCGGTCTGCTTAATGCCATTGAACGCTTTGAGCTTGAGCGAGGGTCCGCTTTCAGTTCTTTTGCCGTTCCTTATATTCGTGGCGAGATACAACACTATCTAAGGGATCGGGGTCATACGGTGCGCATTCCCCGCCGTTGGCTCGAAATGCATCAAAAAGCCGTGAACTTGGTGCGGAAACATCAGGAGCGTTTTCATCGCCCACCAACGGAACGAGAGATTGCGGCGGAACTCGGTATTGATTTAGAGGAATGGCAGGATATTAAATTGGCCAGCACAAACCGCGAACCTCTTAGTTTGGATGCTCCTGTCAATAGCGATAATGAACGAATCAGTTTAGGCGAACTGGTTGTTGACAATCAATATCGCAGTTTTCAGCTAGCGCAAGAGGATCGCATCCGTCTCCAGCAAGCATTGGCTCAGTTAGAGAGCAAAACCCGTGATGTTTTAGAGTTCGTCTTTTTGAATGATCTTACTCAAAAAGAAACCGCTGAACGTCTTGGTATTAGCGTAGTAACGGTTTCTCGCAGGGTAAAGCGTGGGCTGAATCATTTAAAAGCCTTGATGCAGACTGAAATTTTTTAACTAAGCTTAAGGATTATTTCGTCCGGCTGATTGCGATTATTCGAATCGCCCTCTAGCTTGCAGAGTGTACGCTCTAAAAATAAAACGGCCATCCAGAAACCTTCCGGATTGTCAGATGCGTCAAACTAACTCTAGGGTAGTAACGTGTGGTGAGAGAGGTAAAAAATGGCAATGCAATTCTATCAGGGCGCTCCAATGATTTTGGGCGCTGCTGTCCTGCTTTCGAGCTGTGGAGGCGGTGCCCCACCGCCGCCGCCCCAACAAGTGGAGCCCGCACCGCCTAATGTTAGTGGTCGAGGGAACCAAGCACCAGCAGCCCCAGAACCAACTCCCGCAGAGGAAGCAACTCTGTTCCAAGACTTTGAGCCTACGCCTATTCCGGGGTTAATTCCATCTACCGATGCCAACAATCAGCGTAGGGTGATCGCAAAAGGCCGTCAAGATCCGTTTACCTCCTTGACGCTACGACCGCGCTCTATTGAAAGAAGAGACGAGACATCTTCACTTGAAGCTACTTCGACAGCACCGCAGGCAACTACCGCTGCTAGCCGCAATTCAGCTAGTGGTGAAACCAACGTTTCTACTTCTTCCAGCCAACCCTCTTCTGTGACAGGTATGCCTGTCCCGATCATTAGAGGAGGAGAGATTCCCCAAGCTGCTGAGCCTGTAGGCCCACCGCCGCCCAGTGCTCAGACAGCCAAGGAAGTATTGATTACAGGGATTGTTACTGTTTCCGGACGCCCTCAAATTATTTTGAAAGCGCCTAATGAAATAACCAGTCGGTACGTTGAACCCGGTCAGAGCATCGCAGGAGGTCAAGTTTTAGTTAAGCGGGTTGAGTCCGGCTTTAATGGTCTACCCCGCGTAATTCTGGAGGAAAATGGCATTGAGGTATCTCGCGCGGTGGGAGAAGCCGCCGCGCAACCGCCTGAAAGTCCGGTCGAAGCGACTGCCTCTTAATCTCATCGGTGCGCAAAGCTTGCTCCTACCTTTTTGACACGGATGTTATGTCTCTCTAAAACTTTGCCAGTGCAAGGATTTAGTTAGTTGACTCCACTCATATGAACTTTTTTCCTAGAGACGTAAGCATTAGATAATGCCAGGCTTACACCTCTGGTTCAAGTACTTTAAAGCGGGCCTGTTTTTCGCCCGCTTCATCAAGTGGGACCTGAACAATCTCTCCACTTAGGGCACTAAGCGCTCCCAATATTGAACGTAAATGCGGATTGCTGCTGCCAGTATCTACGTATAAGCGATCGCAAAGCCCTCTGAGCCGTCGCCAGGTTGTATAGAGCTTCGTCGCACTTTGCTCAAGCTGAGTGGCTTGTTTGACGACCTCCGCCGTCGTTGAAAGGCAATCGAGCCGTAGGGCTTCTTCGAGGGCCATTTCAATATCAATTTTGGCATGGCGCAGGGTCTGAACCTGGGCTGCTGCATCCAAATACTTAGCCAAATTACGCGCGGAATTGGTCAATGTCTTGATATTATCGACGTCAGGTTGTTCTGCTGCTTCTTGACGAATCGCAACTTGGTGAACTTCCGGCAATTTATCTAATTCCTGGACCAATGGAGCCAAAAATCGCGTTGGAATGGTTCCATTTGCGGCTTTCTCTTTAATCTCTGTTGGTAAAAGTTCAGAACTCATAGTGACATATTCATCAGAGAGTTGCTTGACTTCCCGCCGAGTAATGCGTTCACCATCTTGGGCCGCTTCTCCTAACAACTGCTGCAC
>JBCDHF010000062.1:0-14906 GCA_038750375.1 Cyanobacteria bacterium P01_H01_bin.15 | reverse complement strand
TGTGTTAGGTATCGGCGGCTTGGGTATCAGCTTTGCGGATGTGGATGTCACAGGCGTGGGCAGCGATACTCAAATCGGAGTTTCTGGTCAGGCGATCGCGTTGCTATCCGGCATCGATTCAACTCTGATTGATGAATCCAGCTTTGTGATTGTCTAAGCTAGTTCGTCCTAATCCTGACGACTAGTTGAGGGCTAACGTGTAACTTCGCAGCTTTCGTGAAAAGGGATTTAATCCTGGGTTCGGAAGCTGCGATTTTTTGTTTTCGCCAGATTGCTTTGGACAATTCATAGTCCGATAAGCAATTCTGATGGGCAATCTGGCACACAACGGCCCTTTTTGAGAAGTTCCGATTAAAATGCTGAGGTCTCGGTAAACTTCTTTCTCAACACCTGCGCTTACTATCTGAAACTTCGACTTTGGGAGACGCTCAAAAATGGTTCAAATAAGTCTTTTTGCCAATACAGATTTCCCTGGCGATCCGACTCGGCTAGTTGAATCGGAAGGAACACTCGCAACCCTTATCTTGACTGCTGACGAACTGCTTCCTCCCGAGGGGGCAACGGTCACTTTAATTAGTCCTAATTTGGCAGAGTTTGAAGTGAATCAGATTCAAGTCGATGGAGCTGACTTGAGCTTGAGTGACGGGACAGAACGTCAGTTAGAAGACCTGTTAGCGAGTAAGCTGGCTGAGGTTGTTCCGGGTGTTGCGATCGCAAGTGTTTCTCCTTTTGGGGAATGGTCGGGGAGGGCGGGCTTAGCCAATATTGAAACTAATACGCCTGTGAGTACTGGCGATCGGTTTGAGGTGGGCAGCATCACCAAAGTATTTACAGCGACAACATTACTCAAACTGGTTGAAGACGAACTCTTATCTCTTGACGACCTGCTTACGGACTGGCTGCCAGAATCGGTAACGGTGAACGTGCCAAATGCCGAGGAGATTACCATTCGGCAGTTGCTGAACCATACCAGCGGGGTGCCGGAATATGACTTTATTTTGCTGGAGCGGGGGATGTCTAATCCCTTTGTCTTTTTGCGAGATTGGCAACCAGAAGAGATTGTTGAATTAATCGCCGAGCAGGAGCCGTTTTTTGCCCCTGGGACTGGTTGGCAATATGCTAACACCAACTTTGTTTTAGCGGGCTTGGTCATTGAAGCAGCAACAAATAGCAGCTTAGGCGACGAGATTACCACACGAGTCATTAACCCGCTGGGTTTAGACAATACCTTTTTCTCGACAGTCAAAGATGCTATTCCTGGCGGATATATCAGCGGCTATCTCGACTTTGACCAGAATGGTGTCTTGGATGATGTCTCGATTTCTAATTTGTCCTGGACTTGGGCGGCGGGGGCGATTGTTTCAAATACTGATGATTTAATTCGATTAGCCCAGGCTCTTTACAACGGCGATTTTCTCGCAAACGCCACGCGCTCAGAGATGTTTACGCTCGTGGATACTGGGCGTGGCTATGAATATGGGCTTGGCATGATGAGTTTTGATACTCCCGACCTCGGCCGAATAGTGGGGCATCGGGGCGGGAGTTTAGGTTTTAATTCCAATATGTGGTATTCGCTGGACACTGGATTTACTTATGTGGAGCTGCTTAATGGTCGCACCGAAGAGGCTCTCGTCACCGATACAATCCCCAGTTTTCAGAGTGGACCTCTCTCAGAGATTGTTGCGCTACCTAGTGAATTTAGGCTAACGCTTACAGAACAAGTTGCGGAGTTGAGGCTACCGGTGGCTAACGACGGAGAAGTTGAGCCAGAAGAAACAGTGACTTTTGGCCTAGAAACGAGTGACAATATATCGACTAACCCTGAAGCCCAGGGTATTACCTTATACATTAGTGACTCACAGGACACTGTCTCGATGCAACTACCCGATCGCGTAATCACAGCTCTCGATGAAGCCTTAGATGCCAATTTGCCAGTAGAGGTGCCCGGTGCGGTAGTTGCTCTGCTCACGCCCGAAGGAGACTGGTTTGGAGCGAGCGGGGTGTCCGATCTAGCGGCGGGCACAACCCTGCAACCTAACGATCGCTTTGAAGCGGGCAGCGTCACGAAAACGTTTGTGGCAACGACGATTCTGCAATTATTTGAAGAAGATGCGTTGGCGTTGGACGATACTTTAACGGAGCTGCTGCCCACGAATGTTACCAACTTTATCCCCAACGCCGAGGAGATTACGGTTGAGCAAATCCTGAACCATACCAGCGGCATTGCGGACTTTTTGGACCCGTTAACCACCGAGGCGGGTAGCGGTAATTTTGGGCTCTTTTTTCGAGATTGGGCTCCGACAGAACTGTTGGGCTATCTGATTGGCGTTGACCCCTTTTTCGAGCCCGGTACTGACTGGCAATATTCCAATACCAACTATATTTTGGCTGGATTAGTCATTGAGTCCGTTACCGGGAATAACTATGGCAGTGAAATTCGCGATCGCATAATTGATCCCCTGGGCTTAGAAAATACCTTTGTGTTTGGGGAGGAAGAAATCCCGGGGGGCTATATCAAAGGCTATTTGGATGCCAATGATGACGGGGTTTTAGACGATATTAGTATTACAAATCTGTCTTGGGCAGGGGCTGCCGGCTCAATTATTTCCAATGCCGAAGACCTGGCTGACTTTTTTGAGGGGTTGCTCGTCGATGATGCCCTCCTGGCACCTGAGACCTTAGCGTTAATGCTGGATACGATTCCGGTGGAGTCGCCCAATTATGACTCGTATGGTCTGGGGATTGGCGGCTTGGGTATCCCCGACTCCCCCAATAGTCGCTTTTGGTATGCCCATCGCGGCCAGACCTTAGGGTTCCGCACAAACCTTTGGTATTCTCCAGCGGAAGAAATCACTTATGTTGAACTGTTGAATGGTCGCTCCAGCAGCAATTTAGTCAGCGATATTATACCGACCTATCGTCGTACGATTACGCCCCCAACTCCTGATTTTGTTACGTTTCAGTTTGATTGGACTGGGCAAATTGCTGAATTTAGCGTTGAGGGAGAATTTAGCTATGACCTCAATAGTGTGCCAGACGATGGGATTATTCGCGAAGAAAATCTCGAATCATTCGATATTTCTTTCTTTGATCCCGCGGGGAACTTGCTCCGAACCTACCTCGATAACCATTTAACTTTTCCGGAGTTCAATTTTGCTTTTGACACCAATACGATCCAAATTCTAACGGATGGCGTCTTTACGGAGCCGGATGGACTTAATGTCGGGGAAAAAACTGCTGTTGGGGAAGATAGTTTTACCGGATTGAATCTCTGGAGTAAGTCAAGAGAGACCTCTCCATCTTTAATTCATGTGGACGATTGGTCGGGCGAGTTTGGGTTTCCGTTGGGTTACAGTACCCATGAAGATATTGCGTTTCTGACCCGGACTACTCAAGAATTGATCGATACGGGTAATGTCGGTGAGACCTATCTAGAGCAAATTCAGGACAGTCTAGATCAACTAGGACAGCCGATTAATGTATTTACACCCCCCAATCAGTTGGGCACCTTTGAAGTCGCGTCGGGCTTTACTAGCCTATTTCTCAATTTTTCATTGTTTGAAACGGCTGGTTTGGTGATTCAAGATGCCAACCGCACTGCCGAGCCATTTTCCAATCAATTTCAGCTCGCCTACGCGATCGACGACAGCACCAATTTTAGGTTTGAATCGAATCCATTTGCGCCTTCAATTGGTTCAATCAACCACACTGGCGATATTACTTTCCTCGCTGGAGGAGATACGCTGATTACGCTCGGGGATTTTGCCATTCGGTTTGATCCTGAGCGCATTGGCACTAGTGATGGCTCTGGTCTTGCTCGTAGCGGCTTCTTCGTTTCAGATACTCTGGATGACCCCTTAAATATTGATGTTTTATTTGACATTGCAGAGCCTGGTCGTTTAATTGTTCAGGAGAATACGCTCACAATTGCTGATGCGGATTTATTATTGGCGCCGGAGTTAGCTGAAATCTTGGGACTCGTCGATTTTGTTGGCTCAGACATAGGAGATGCGCGGATTGATGCACAGCTGACTCTTATTGATTCGCCTGTGCCGGTAGTCAGCTTGGTGATTGAGCCTGAGTCGGTTTCAGAAGAAGATGCTCCTCTAACTACTCAGTTTCGATTCATTGTGGATGGGGAAATTCCTGAGGGCGGACTGCCCATCTTATTCGGGGCAGAAGGCAGCGATTTGATTGACATCCTGGGTCAGCTTGACGCCAATTCTCCTCAAGAGCTGATTGGCATGGAGTCTTTGGGCTTTTTCCCTGCGATTGGGGCGGTTGGTCTAAATCTTCTGCAAAATGAGGCTGTTTTAACCCGAACGATCGCGAATGATGTCATTGAGGAAGCCGATCGTACGTTTGAGTTTAAAATCGTCCCCAATGACGATAGGGTTCTTGATTCCGTCTATGTGGTCAGCGCGGAGGCAGGCTCCGATACCTTGACGCTAACCGATGACAACGGGGGTCCTGGCGTTGGTCCGCAAGTGGGACTCTCTGTGAGCGACACAACCTTGATGGAAGGGGACGAACTGACCGTTAGTCTGACCGTAGACGGTGATATTCCGGCAGAAGGCTTGACGGTGCTGGTGCGGGGCGACGTCAGTGGCGTATTAGGTGAATTTGATATTTTCAATCCTGATGAAACGCCGGCATTTACAACAACGGGGATTGCCGGAGTACCGGTAGTTGGCGACGACCGGGGGAGTTCTTTCTTGGCGACGCTGATTGAGCCCAATGCTACTATCACTCTGTCTGTATTTGACGATGGTCCGGATGAAGGATTAGAGTCATTTAATTTTGAAGTCGTTGATGGAGAAATCTATGAGGTCGATCCTGCGGCGTCTGCAGTAGCGCTAACCATTGATGATGGGCTACCAGTTGTCAGCTTTAGTACAACGCCGGCAGAGATTAGTGAAGCCGCTGGGACGGCATTGGTGATGAACTTTACGGTTCAGGGCACCATCCCGGATGAGGGGATTACGGTCAATTTAGTGGGAGATGCCCCACGCATTATGCAGCAGTTTACCGCTGCCCAAGCTCGATTTGATGCGGCGACCGAAAATATCTTTTATCGGTTTGATACAGGATTGGCGAACCCCAATAATGGCTTCGTTGTCGGGGGGATCTTAGATGTATTTTCCTTAGAAGATGGGGACCCAAGCGAAGTTAACTCCAATCCAGACGCGGCAGGAGATGCCTTCCTCAGTGACTTCAGCTTCACCATCACTGAACCGACAGCGAGCATTACTTTTTCTGTGCTTGATGAACTCCTGGAAGAGGCCGATCAATCCTTCACCTACACCTTGGCTGAAGGAGAGGGCTATGTGGTAGACAGTGCGGCCAATAGCGGAACCTTTACGGTTGTTGATGGCGTAACCCCCGCTACGACTCCGACAGTTGGGGTGACCGCCTCCCCCACTACGCTCTATGAATCTGAGCAAACCGTCATTGAGATCGTTTTTTCCACTGTGGGTGAAATTCCAGACGGTGGGGTGATTGTTCAGCTCGCAGGTCCGCCTCGTGCGATCGCAGAATTTGATGTGAATGCTTCGAACCCTCGGCTGCCCGATACGGTGGTCGAAGGCGTGGAAGTTACTGGCGGGGCAATTGTCGGGACGGATGATGTGGCGGGCTCGCTCCTTTTGAATATCACAGAGCCTACAGCTACGGTGCAGGTTCAAGTCTTTCGGGACGAATCAGCAGAAGGGGTCGAAGTCTTGCCCTTTACCCTGATTGATGGGGAAGCCTACGAAGTTGATCCGGCGGCAGCTGCAGTCGAAGTAACCATCGATGATGACTTGCCTGTAGTCAGTTTCAGTACTGCGCCAGCTCTAATCAGCGAGGCTGACGGCACGACCCTGGCAATGGTCTTTAATGTTGAGGGGGCAATCCCAGCAGAGGGCATCACAGTTAATTTGAGCGGGAATGCGGCTCGCATCCTGCAGCAGTTTACGGTAGCGCAGACTCGGTTTGATGCGGAAACCGGGAATATTTTTTACCGCTTTGATAACGGATTTGTGAATCCAGATAATGGATTTATTTTGGGCGGAACTCTAGATCGCTTTTCTCTCGAAGACGGCGACCAGGCTGACAATCGCTCAGATGAAGCAGTGGCGGGAGATGGCTTCTTGAGCGACTTTAGCTTCATCATCACGGAATCTACTGCTGTCATTACGATTCCGGTCCTAGATGATCTTGTTGAAGAGGTTGATCAAACATTTACTTATACGTTGGCAGAAGGAGAGAGTTACAGGGTTGATCCAAATGAAAACAGCGGTACGTTTACCGTGACGGACGGAATTGCTACGGTTGAAGGTCCGACGGTGGGTGTCACTGCAACCCCAACGACTCTGTTTGAACCCGCACAAACTGCTATTGAAGTGACTTTTACAACCGCTGGCGATATTCCGGCTGAGGGTTTCGTCGTGCAGTTACAAGGACCGCCTCGTGCGATCGCAGAATTTGACGTTAACGCCACCAACCCCCGTTTGCCCGAAGACGAGACAGTGGTTGAAGGCGTGGTAGTGACTGGCGGCAATATTGTAGGAACCGATGAAGTTGCGGGCTCTCTGTTCCTGAGAATCACTGAACCGACGACCACACTCACTGTCCCTGTCTTCCAAGATGACGTAGTCGAAGGAATGGAAGTATTGCCGTTTACGCTGGTTGATGGGGAGGAGTATGCCGTTGACCCGGCTGCCAGTGCTGTCGAAGTGACCATTGATGATACAGCACAGTCGGCAGTGGTCACCGTTGATATCAGTACCACCACCTTTGTCGAAGAACTGGGGACGCCTTTCCCCGGAGAGGTGCAGTATCCCCAGTTATTCACATTGACCTTCACCGTTGAAGGTGATTTGCCACCAGATGCACGGCCTCGGATTAACTTTGCGTCCAGCGAGCCAGATGGTTTAACCCGTTTCTCCTTAACGGAGGCTCAGCCAGAGGGGATTATTCCGATTGTTGATATTGAAAACTTCGAGTTCATGAGCGCTGAGTTAGTCCTTCTGGAAGACGTCTCTTCGCTAACCCTTCCCGTCTTTTTCTTGCCTACTGATCGAGATTTAGACAGCGATGGTATCGTAGAAGACTTTGCATTTGAGACCGAAGTCGTTGACTTTACCCTGACTTCCTTGAGTGATGGTGTCGAACTTAGCCAGGGCTCTACTGGGTTTGCCGGAACCTTCTTTGAAACGATTGAAGACTCTGGACTTCCCAGTATTCAATCGGGCGTAACTAGCGTCTTTCTCGATGAGGCTGTTCTGGCAGCAGCCGGTTTGAGTATTACAAATATCAACGGTTCTGCTGAACCTGCATCGGACGCTTTTCAAGTGGGCTTTGCGATGACAGAGGGGACTAACTTCACCTATGCGCTTGAGCCCTTTGCGCCGATTGGCGGCGTCTTCGAGCATTCAGGGGACATCACCTTGACATTGGGGGATACAGACGTCACAGTGGGCAACTTTACAGTTTCCTTTGACTCTCGCCGGATCTCGGATACCACTAGCGGCTTCTTTGTGGCAGACACCTTAGAGGATGGGCTGGGTCTAGATATTTTGTTTGATGTCGGTATACCCGGAACGGTTGCGGCGTCTGAGGATGAGCTGGTATTGGGCGATGCCGATCTGCTGCTAGCGCCTGAGTTGGCTGCCGCGCTGAACTTGCCTGAGCTAACTGGCGCTGATGTTGGGGATACTCGTATTGATTCGCTGGTGGAGGTTCCACCGATTGTTGTCAGTCTTTCTCTCGAGCCGGCTGTTGTGTCGGAGGAAGGGGAAGAGTCTTTTACATTTACGTTTACTGTAGATGGTGAGATTCCCACACCTGAGTTTGATGAAGATGGGAATTTGATTTCTGGTGGATTGCCTATTTTCTTCGATGGTACAGCGGGCGCTATCTTTAGTGATGTCTTTGAAAACCCAGTTATTGATGGCTTTACCTTTGGCTCTATCGTCAATCCGGCAAACAACGGATTAGAGTTTATCCTGCTGGAAAATAATGCGTCTTCTACCTTGACTGTGGTTAATGATTTAATTCAGGAAGGAGAAGAGTCCGTTACTTTCCGCATCTTTAATGATGATGAGGGCTTGCTGAACTCAAATTATGTAGTCAATCCCGATGCCGCTTCTGCCACGGTGACGATTGTGGATGGACAGGGCGGTCCGGGAGAGGGTCCAACCGTGGGCATCACACTCGCTGAAACCGAGGTGACAGAAGGAAATACCATCACGCTGACTTTTGCCGTTGCTGGGGACATTCCCACAGACGGGCTAGAGGTGTTGGTTCAGAGCCCAACTCAAGGGGCGCTGGGTGAATTTGTCATCTTCGATGAAGACGGCAATCCGGCGATTGAGTCAACGGGTCTTGCCGGATTGCCGGAGGCCGCTGATGGATTAGGAAATGGCTTTATTGCCACCATTGTCGAATCGACGGCGAGTATCACGCTGGCTGTCTTTGACGATGGTCCTAATGAGGGGACGGAGGTGCTTGAGTTTGCCCTTGCCGACGGGGAACTGTATGAGGTTGATTCTGAAGCCGCAGACGTTTCGTTAACAATTAATGAGCCGCCGTCTCTAATCTTCGGGACAGGAGGACCCGACGTTTTTGAGGTTGGTGTGAATGGGTTCGATGGGGTCAATGAACTGATCTTTGCCGGTGACGATGCTGATTTGGTCGATCTCTCCGGCGCAACGTCCGATACTCGGGTTTACGGCAGCAACGGGGAAGATGAACTCGTGGCAAGCCAGAATGATCGTCTTCTCGGTGGAGATGATAGAGATATTTTGGAAGCGTCGGTCGGGACGGGCGGCAATCGTTTGTACGGAGGCGAGGGACCGGACGAACTGATCGGCGGGACTAACGATCGCTTGTTTGGCAATAGCGGTGACGATACCTTTGAGCTAGGTGTCGGTGGCGGTGGCAATCGCGCGTATGGTGGTGCGGGAGATGATGACTTCTTTCTTGGGACCGGCGATCGCATTGTGGGGGGAACAGGTGAGGACCAAGTCTTTGCTTCCTCTGGAGGCGATAACCGGATTACCGGTGGCGCAGATGCGGATCAATTCTGGATTGCCACCTCGGAGCTGCCAGGGACCCCTAACACCATTACAGACTTTGCAGTTGGCGAAGATGTCCTGGGTATTGGGGGTCTGGGGATTAGCTTTGCAGACGTGGAAATTACAGGTCTCGGAACTGATACGCAGATTGGGATTCAAGGGCAGGCGATCGCACTTTTGAGTGGAATCGATTCAACACTAATTGATGAGTCCAGTTTTGTAATTGTCTAGGCCGGCTAATCTATTTGTTTTTTGAAGCTGATTCGGATACGCGACAAAACCCATGGTACACAGGCTTTCTTCCCAGGAAGTTCCTCTTGTCATCTCCTCTGTCCAACCGGATTGGCTTTGCGAACCCATTTATCGTTATCTAAGTCGCCTTTGCTTATATGGGTCCATTGATGATAAGTAAGAAAGGCTCTGAGCATTCAGGTCATTTATTGAGAATTATTCTGACTAGTGCTATCCTGTCAAAAATTAACAAACGATGACAAATTAATCGCAATGAAACCTATTAGATTACTCGCTGGAATTGGACTGATCACGTTGCTGGGTGCCTGTGGAAGCCCTGCTCCAGAAGAAAATACTGAAAATAATTCAGATGCCACAGAGGAAGTCGTTGAAGAAGTCATAGAATTGAGCCCGGGTGAACAGGCTAACGCTGACTTTGAGGATCAGCTAAGTGGCGCGGATCTACTGGCAGCCTTAAAAGAAGGCGGACATGTGATTTATTTCCGACATGCTCAAACCGAGAGAGACTACGCAGACCAAGCCGACCCCAACATGAAGTTGGATGATTGTGAAACGCAACGGAAGCTGAGTGAATCAGGAATTCAGGATGCAAAAGACATTGGCGCCGCTTTCAAGGATAAAGGAATTCCGGTGGGTCAAGTCATCTCTAGTGAGTACTGCCGCTCATGGCAAACAGCTGAGCTAGCCTTTGGCGGTTTTGACGAAAAGAACCCGAAACTGAATTTCCTTCCCTTTGAAGAGTACACCGAGGTGCAAGTGGAAGAAATGAAGACTAACGTCATGCCACTGCTTACGGCCGTTCCTGAAGCAGGCACCAACACCGTAATCGTTGGTCATGATGATATTTTCGAAGCTGCGACCGGCATCTATCCAGATCCTCAGGGTATTGCTTATGTCTTAACTCCCGATGGAAATGGAGGCTTTGTCCTGATTGCCAACGTACTCCCGAGCGAGTGGGCTGAACTCTAGTTGGACCTGACGGTTTAAACCGCTAAAGTTTCGATATTGAGCTGAGTCGAACTGTAATATGGGACCGCTCGATATCGAAAGCTAGTTTTCATTATAGAGAGTCTTCTAGAGAACCCGCTCTCTTGTCAATAGGCTAATTCAAGCGATCGCTAACTATTGAATGTTGACGATCGCTTTTGATTATTGATGAGCCTAGTCTTGGCTTCGCTTAAGGCCTTGATTAATTTAGGGTAGGACTTCCATACGTAATTGAAGTGCATACCTGTTCGTTTGAGCTTAATACTGATTTTAGATCTCGCGCATCCCTGAATATTGAGTGGGTGCTATTATCTGAGTACACCTTAATAAGAATATTTTTCAATAAACTTAACCTGACTTTTTCATGACAGTTATGACAGCGGGTAATTAAGCATCATCAATTTTACTGCAGTTATTAAATGGCTGTGCGTGTTAGTGGGGGCAGCCAATGGACCTTTCTCTTTCATTTGACAACATTCAACGGGCGGCAAAAGATTTTCAGCGACGTTACGGCGGAAATTTTGAACTAGCTAGTCAGGAAACGATATTGTTAATGCCAGCAACCTTTGGCCAGGGATATTTGCGAGGCATTAATTTGCGGCCTGGGTTGGATTTGTTTATTTATCAATATGATTTAAAAGATAATCTAGTATTAGATTTCCAGAAGCTTTCTCTGGAGCATTCGTTTGTTAACTTGACTTTTTGTTTGTCCGGGCGCTGTAGCGGCTCAATGCCTGAATTGCGCCAGGATTTAAACATTTCAGCTTGGCAAACAGCGTTGGCGACCGTGCCCTATGCCTCGGGGACCGTCGAGCTGTTCAAAGGACAACAAATCACCGTCATAGAAATCGTTGCTTCACCGGCTTTTATTTTGTCTCTGATAGAAACTCGTTTGAGGTCCATGCCAACAGACTGGAAAGAGGTGCTTCACGCCGCAGCCTCAAGGCCTTATTACCATGTGAGCAGTACTCCCCTAGAAATCACCAAGATCTTACAGTTAATTCTGAATTGTCCCTATCAAGGTACGTTGCGCCAATTTTATTTAGAAGCGAAGTCCCTAGAGCTAGTCTGCTTGTATTTTTCGGGTTTGATGGATTCATTAGATGAGCCCAGTCATTGTTTGAAGCCGCAGGAAATTGAATCATTGCACGAAGCGCGAAGTGTCCTCTTACGTAATATGGATGCCCCCCCGACTATGGCGGACCTTGCAAAACAAGTCATGTTGAGCGAGCGTAAATTGCAACAAGGTTTTCAAGCGCTGTTTGGAACAACCGTGTTTGGCTTATTGCATGATTCCCGTATGGAGCGGGCGCGGCAGCTCTTAGAAGCTGACACGATGACGATTGGTGCGATCGCGCATACGGTGGGAATTGTTCATCGGGGGTATTTTGCGACGGCATTTAAACGTAAGTTTGGCAGTACCCCCAGACAATATCTTAAGCAGTATAGTAAGCGTCACTAAGGCATTTGAGCTGCCCTGCTCATAACCGACTCTGACTAAAACAAGCTGATTTTGTGTGTACTAGGATGTTGTGAGAGCTATTCGCTTCAGAGCGCATTTGGCCGGTTTAGGGATCATTATTGGGGCGATCGCGATCCTATTGGAGTTTTTCTCTGACTAATATGGCTTCATCCTATGCAGTTGCAAGAGAGTACAATCCTTATGTCCAAACTATCTGTTGAGTTAGGCGCCGTTCAAGAAACCCTCCTCATCCCTTTGTTGGGGCGGGCAGTGGCAACCCAAAAAGGTAGCGGGTTGATCGAAGATCCAAAAGCAGTCGAAATCGTTGAAGCCCTAGATTACGATTTTTCGAAATGGCAAAAGTCCAAAGCGTTGATGGGGGCAACCGTCCGAACTCGTATGTTTGATGAGGATGTTCAGGCCTTTTTAGCGGAGCATCCAACAGGGACTGTGGTCGAAATAGGATGTGGTCTAAATACTCGCTTTGAGCGTCTTGACAATGGCCAAGCCCGCTGGTTTGACTTGGATTTGCCCGATAGTTTGGCCCTACGGCGTCACTTTTTTCAAGATCAACCCCGTCGGACTATGCTTTCTGGCAGTGTTTTGGAAACATCTTGGATGAACCCAGTCGCTGCAACGGGTGGACCTTGGTGCTTTATTTCTGAAGCAGTTCTGATTTATTTGGAAACCGCCGAGGCTCATTCTGCGATCGCACAAATTGCTGATCGCTTTCCGGGAGCCTGGCTACTATTTGACACCACAGGACAAAAAATGGTCGAAAGTCAGGCGACCCATGAGTTAATGCGGCACTTGCCGCAAGAAAGCTGGTTTCGCTGGGTCTGTGATGAGCCCCAAGAATTGGAGACTCTAGGCAATATAACCTTGCTGCGATCGCGGACTCTGCTGGATGCTAGCCCCGCTCTCTTAACACAGATTCCTGGCTTAATGGGTTGGTTGATACGACATCTTCCTTGGCTATTTCGTAAGCAGATTAGTGGGTATCGCCTGAACCAGTTTGTCGTGCCTACACAGTCATCGTAAGCGGGGAGCTATTAAAGAATTCGTAAATTTTGATCTATATCTATTACTCGAACTTGAACCCAATGACACTCTGGCGACTGATACGTCAATTTTTCTCTGCATCGACGCGGGGTAACTGCTCATAGCGAGTAGCGTCAACTTTGATTTTGCCAAGAATCATGATGTTGACGTCACGAAGGTGGTCTTATTGGCGTTTGATTTAGCGCCGGGAGATACCATTGAGCTGGCGCCTGACTGTGCTAATTGGATTTCTGTAGGAAACAGCTTCTTGCCTTATTTCGATGGGGTAGCTCGCTGTCATGTTACTTGCGTTTGGAGTCGATTCTATTGTTTTAAGATATTGCCTCCTCTCTCTGCTGCTATATAGATGCTCGGTATATGGAGCTACAGCAAAGTGTTGGAAACAACAGGGAACGGCGCACTTGGAATCCTCCGACCCAGTTCCTCTGGTTCGGACAATAAGTTCTCAAAATGCTTCTAACCTAAAATTATCAATCGCTTTAAGCATCAAGCAATCTTATTTTTTTCGCTCTAAGTCTTTCATCCCATACTAGTAAGATAGGTTCTTGAACCATACTCGTACTCTGAATTCCAGGTTCCGGTTTTAGTGATAAAAGTATCTTGGGCTGCTAAACTTCACAAAAAAAGAATTCCACATTGAATTTTTCTTTTTTTGGGTTTTTGATTGAACTCGTTACACATAATTTCAGCATGACATTTGAGCTTTCATTCACCGAGCTCCAAAAGGAAATCACTGATTTTCAATCTATCTTCATTGGTCAGTTTCCCCTGGAGTCTGGTGAGACATTGCTGCATATCCCCCCTTTTTTAGGGAACGGCTACGTACGAGGTCTCAGGCTGCGAGAAGGTTTAGATCTTTGTGTGCAGGAGCATGTGCTTAAACATGATCTGGTGCTTCATTTTCAGAACCTATCGGTGCATTCCGCTTGTGCGAGTCTGGCCTTTTGCCTTTCTGGACGATATAGTGCCACATATACGGATTCCCCAGAGTTTCTTTGGATGGGGGCCGGAGACGCCAACTTCTGCACGATTCCTGATGCCGCCGGAATTACCTATTTCAAAGCAGAAGAGCATATGCACATGGTGGATCTGATTATTTCTCCGACGCAGATGATCAGTTTAGTTGGGGAGGAGTTAGCCCAACTGCCTCTGAATTTCCAAACTGCAATTCGTTCAGGGTTGGCCGAAAAGACAATTCATTTCTGTGATGCCTCTGCTGAAATCACCCAGACACTCCTGCAAATTATCCACTGTCCTTACCACGGGAAGATTCGCCGAGTCTACTTGGAAGGCAAAGCGCTAGAGTTAGTCGCTTTATATTTTAGTCAATTTTGTCAGTCGTCTAATTCAGCCTCTCCTGCTTCCTGGGAGCGGCAAGATATGGAGCAACTTCACAAAGCGCGATGGATTCTTAAACATAATCTGATGACGCCACCTTCTCTTGCGGAGCTGTCTACACAGGTGGGTCTCAACGAACATAAGCTACAGGAAGGATTTCGCAAACTTTTTGGAACGACGGTATTTGGGGTTCTACATAACGATCGGATGGAGTGTGCTCGTCATCTTCTGGAGACCCGACAGATGAGCATCGGTGCGATCGCAGAAATGGTGGGTCTTCCCCATCGGGGATATTTTGCCAAGGCATTCAAACGTAAGTTTGGTATCGTTCCCCGAGAATATATTAAAAAATTTAACTAGTTTCGGCTTGATCCCAGGATCAGCATCAACGACTGTATGCTCTTTGCACCAAGCTTTTCAAACAGAACTGCGATTCAATTGATCGCTACAGTGATCAATTGAATCGCTCCTGCGATCATCGCATCAAGAAAATTACAGTAACATTTGCGACATCCAAATCATTCGCGCTTAGTTTTTTTGCCGCTTTTCAGGGCATGCCGAAGTGCTGGATCTGACTGTTATTCTCTATACCCTTCAAGGTTTCACGCTATGGAAAACGATTTTCTTCAGCTCATTGAAACAGAATCAAACGATACTTTAAATACCGCTAACGAGATCACCCTCTCTGTCGAGACACCGAAGGCGATCGCCACTGGCACCATTAACTTTGACTTTGACAACAACCG